>JBIKWV010000776.1:0-3363 GCA_044356135.1 Elainellaceae cyanobacterium | reverse complement strand
AACACTTCTCCGGTGTACTGGTATTCCATTGGTTGCTGGGGCGTCGGTCTGCCACCGGGAGTACTCTGAGCAGCGATCGACTTTAACCGTTCCAGCAACTCGCCCAGTGTTGCCCGCAGTTCCTTTGCTGCTTCTGGTGTAAATCGAAACGAGACCGATCCTTCAACGAGATTGAGGTGCAATGGGTCAGAAGACATGCATCCATTCCAATAACCTTACTTTCCTATCCTAAGGGCTGCTGCAATCTTCCGAAGTTTGGGCTTTGCAAAGTGTGTCAGGAGTCAGGCTGTGATGCGTTAAATTTCGAGGCTTTTGGGGAATCCTGGAAGTGCGATCGACTAATCGTTAAGGGTAACGAATAAATGTTCCGTACCCATTCCGGAAAACTCTATAATCCAGAACAACAGTGCATCAGTCGCTGGACAGATCTGGTTTAAAGCCCAGAAAAAAACTGAAAATCAGTTGCCATCGGTTGTTTTCCCCTTGACGTTGCTTCCGAAGGGAGACCAGAGTGACCGATTGTCAACGCCGCCTCCCCAACTGACTGCGAATTCCCTGTCCCAAGCATCACTCCAGGTCAACCTGGCCCCCAAGACTGTCCTCCAACCCCCTACTGCGTGAGAAAAGCGAAGCTATGGCAAAAAAGGTGCCCTACCAGGAAACCCTGAAACAGGAAATGCAGGAGATTATCGACCAGCTCGATCTGCCAGAAATCAAGAAAAAGGCGATCGCTAAACGCTGGTTGGATCAGGTTCTGTGGTTCGAGAACAAATCAGGGCAGTGCCGCAAATCCTACAATCGGTTGCGGTTGTTTATTATCATTGGCGGAATTGTGTTGCCCGCACTGATGACCATGAGTGGCAACATCAATGAGCAGCAGCTCTCCAGTGACCAGCAGATTGACCGCGCCCTCAAGCGGGGGCTGGCAACTGCGCCATTTGTTCTCAGCATTAGCATTGCCATCGCCGCTGCGGTTGAAGAATTTTGTCGATTTGGCGATCGCTTCCGGCAATATCGCCAGTCCGCAGAAGCGCTCAAGTCAGAAGGCTGGCAATATCTCCAGGGAAGCGGTGCCTATGCCGATAGCAAGTCCCAGACAGAGGCGTACCCACTGTTTGCGGCTCGGGTGGAGAGCATCATTCAGAAAGATGTAGAAATCTACATTACTGAAATTTCAAAAGAAAAACCCAAAGACACTGGCAGTCCCGCCGTACTGCCGGAGGGTTACTCCCCCCAGGCATTGGCGGGGACCATGATGGCTACATGGACAACCCCGCCTCAAATGCAGCCAGCTCAGACGGTCGTTTCAGTTGAGACATCTGTTCAGATGGACACTCCGACGGAGGCAGACCCCTTCGTTACCAGCACGGAAGCCGTTGTATCCCCCACAGATCCGGTGGACTCATTAATGCCATCGCTTGATTACCTGCCTGTGGGTGACCCGGACGACCCCAAACCCGTTGATGCCGGGACGAATGGTTTGCTAACCCCGCAATCCCTCCTCAGCACAACCCCTCCCCCAGTGCCGCCGCCAACGGCTGCAACGAATGGGGCAATTCCGGTCGCCCCCGCAGCAGCCGAACCCTCCAACATTGCGGCAATTCCCGTGATTGCTAAGCCTGCACCTCCCCCGGTACCCCAGGCCAATATTCTGGTCAAAGTCGAAGTCGATACAATTTTCAAACTTGCGCCCAGGCCATCGGATCAGCTCAAAGATCAGGAAAAGGTGCTGGTGAAAAGCGGTTCGATTTACGGTGTCCAATCCTTCGCTCCGGCTGAGAGCAATCACGTCAGAGTCGCGCTGACGGGAGCTTTTCTGGGGTCTCAAAACCGGAATACCTGGTTTGTCTATGCGCCTCACGTCGAGTTGGATGGCACCGACCCTGATAACAGGCCCGATGACAAAGATGACCCCCCTCCTCAACCTAAGGGGAAAGCTATTGAGCTGCCGGGGATCAGTACCGCTGTCCATCTTTCAGATTCCATCATCCCCGATGGCAGCTTTACCTGGGCGGAGGCGACGAAAAACGGTACACGCATTCCCGCAGATAAAAACGTCGTTGACGGCATCATTCGAGTCGCCAAGGCCATGCAGGAAGTGCGATCCTATTTGGGCGATCGCCCCATTCGGGTGAACTCCTGGTATCGGGATCCTTCCACCAATCGCCGTGTGGGTGGAGCCAGAGACTCTCGCCACATGCGCGGAGATGCCGTTGACTTTGTGGTGGAAGGAATGCGCCCTTCTGAGGTTCACGCCCGTCTCGATCCCTGGTGGGGCAGTCGTGGTGGATTGGCCAGTTCCAGTTCCTTTACGCATATCGACACCCGTGGTGTCAAAGCTCGCTGGCGCTACTCCAGTTAGTCCTCTTTTCAGAAATCGTTCTATAGCGTAGTGGATCTGCTCTACAGAACGGTTTTCTCAAGGTACGACCGCTGATTCGAGCTGATTTCGTCTCCAGTCATCCTCACTCTTTCTCAACTGCCATGACTGTCGCCACTGATACCCGTCTCGTTCTCAGAGTCACGCGCAATACTGTCCTTAAGCGCCGCATTGTGCCTGCTGCAGAACTCGGCTTTAGAGATACTGTTGCCACCAGTCCCAACTTAATTCCCCTCAAAACTTTCTACGAGAACGTTCCTGGTGAGGACTTGACAGACCACCTGAAGTTGGAACTGGTTTCCCCCTGCCACGGCACAACGACCTGGTACATCGAACGCCAAACCTGTATTGTCGAGCGGCATCCCGCGAATACGGTCATGCCACCCCCTGCGGTTAAACCTGCTCCCGCTCCCCGTCCAGTTCCCCCCGCTCCCCCTGCTCCAACTGGCTTCGCAACTGCCCGTATCAACGCAGCAGGGCTAAAGCTGATTAAAGAGTTTGAAGGGCTGCGGTTGGAGGCTTATATCTGTCCGGCAGGTGTTCCAACCATCGGTTACGGTTCGACTGCTGGGGTAAAAATGGGCGATCGCATCACAGAACAGCAGGCCGATGCACTTCTCCTAAAAGACCTGGAGCGGTTTGAGAAGGGTGTACGAGATGCGGTGAAGGTACCCCTGACTTCCAACCAGTTCAGCGCCCTGGTCAGCTTTGCCTTCAACCTGGGGGTCGGCGCGCTGCAAAAATCCACCCTCCTCCAGCTCCTTAACAAGCGGGACTATCAGGGAGCTGCCGACCAACTCCTGCGCTGGAACAAAGCCAACGGTAGGGTTCTGGAGGGCTTGAGACGACGCCGTGAGGCTGAACGCAAGCTCTTCCTGAGCACTTAAACAGCTAAAAAGCTGCCCGACACTTCGTGTCGGGCAGCTTTTTAGCTGTTTAAGTCGTTATGCCCACGCCCATACTGGAGTAATGAAATTACCTGC
>JBIKWV010001076.1:0-3366 GCA_044356135.1 Elainellaceae cyanobacterium | reverse complement strand
AAAGAAGCGCTCAATCGCCTTCAGCTTGACCATATAGTCGTGGTCGTCAATGCCGGGGCGAACCTTAATCTCTTTGATTTCAATCGCTTTGGCGTTTTTGCGCGCCGCGGCCTTCTTTTTCTGCTCCTCAAACCGGAACTTGCCATAGTCCATAATCTTGACGACGGGCGGCTGCGCGTTGGGCGCAACCTCCACCAGGTCAAGCCCAGCTTCCTGGGCCGCCTCCAAGGCGGCGGACAAGGGCATCTCGCCTTGCTTTTCGCCGGCGTCATCGATCAAGAGGACGCGATTTGCGCGGATCTCCTCGTTTACGCGCGGCCCGTCTTTCACGGGCGAGGGCGCGGCCATTGGACGTCTGACTATAGAAGGCCTCCATCGGTTTCACCGGCGACTCTGTGTCCGGCGTTAAGCCTCCCTTATCGCTTCAAGGCTCGCCGAGGGCAAGTTCCGATCCGATGGAATTCGATCGAAACACCCACATCTATGATGTGGCGTGCATGATGTGGCGTGCACCACGCCCGCGGAGCCCTGCAACGCTTGTTCGCCCATCACGGGAATGTCAGGCCAGACGGGACCAGGTTCACTCGTTTTCGCCCGAGCGCCCCATCCGGCAGGTTTGGAAACACAGGCGACGCTGGCCGGGTCGGGCAGTCGGCCGGCCGCAAACGCGGCGCCGATCCGCCGCGGATGCGGATCTGTTGGCGCGCGTCGGCGTCGTGAGGCCGCATGGCTGACGCATTCTTGCAGCCCTCTGCGGCCGACAAGCGCGACGCCCTGCGCGCCACTGAGACCGCGGAGCGGTTGGGCTTCTGTCTCGCATGGACGTGGTCTAGTCTCCCGCAAAACACCAAGTCGGGGAGGACCTGATCATGGCCGAAGGCCTGCGCGCTGGCAGCGCACCATTGCCGCCCTTCAAGCCGCTGGCGATGAAAGGGCCGGATTTGCATGTCGAACGCCGCCCTGATGGCGTCATCATCCTGCACGCCAACCAAAAGCCCGGCGATCGGCCGCGCTCGATTGCGCATCTGCTGGACGAACGCGCCTCAGAGTTTCCCGATCGACCTTATATGCGCCAGCGCCTGCAAAGCGCGCCCGGCGCCCCGCTTGGCCCCTGGCGGCACGTGACCTATGGCGAGGCCAAAGCGATCAGTGATGCCTTGGCGCAGGCCCTGATCAATCTGGGGCTTGGGCCGGACGCGCCCTTGATGGTGCTGTCGGGCAATTCGATCGAGCACGCGATGCTCATGTTCGCCGCCATGAAGGCGCGCGCGCCGGTGGCGCCGATGAGCGTGCCCTATTCGCTGATGAGCGCCGATCACGGCAAGCTGCGCCACGCCTTCCGCCTGTTGAAACCGAAAGCGCTGTTTGTGCAAACGCTGGCGCCGTTTGCGGCCGCGATCGCGGCGCTGAACGAAGAAGCCGGCCACGCGCTGACGGTCATCACGGCTGACGCCGGCGTTCATGCCGGCGCGCTGGCCTACAGCGATCTGGCGCGCACCCACATCACCGACGCGGTGCAGGCCTCGATGGATGGCCTCACCGACGCAACGATTGCGAAATTCCTGTTTACGTCGGGCTCCACCGGGATGCCGAAAGCCGTGCCGCAAACGCAAGGCATGATGGGCGCGCTGATTGCAGGCCAGGAAGGATTGCGCAGCGACGCAATCGACCGCGCCAATCCCCCGCCGATGTTGGACTGGATGCCGTGGAACCACATCTCCGGCGCCAATGTGAATTTCAACGCCAATCTCTGGGCCGGCGGCATTCACCACATTGATGAAGGCAAGCCGATGCCGGGCCTGTTCGACATCACCATTCAAAATCTCAAAGAGGTGAGCCCGGAGGTTTTTGGCTCCGCACCGATTGCGTTTTCGATGCTTGCGGACGCCATGGAAAAAGACACCGCCTTGCGCGCGGCGTTTTTCAAAAATATGCGCTATATGGGCTATGGCGGCGCCACGTTGAGCGATGATCTTTATGATCGCATCCAGGCGCTGGCGATTGCCGAAACCGGCCTGCGCATTCCGATCACGACGATGTATGGCGCCACCGAAACACAAGGCATCACGGTTGTGCATTGGCTCGCGGAACGGGTTGGCCTGATCGGTTTGCCGCTGCCGGGATTAACGCTGAAACTCGTGCCCAATGGCGCCAAATTGGAAGTGCGCGTGAAGGGCCCAACCGTCGCGCAGGGTTATTGGAACGACGCAGAGAAAACCGCCGCCGCATTCGATGAGGAAGGCTTTTACAAGCTTGGTGACGCGTGCCGCTTTGTCGATGACAATGACCCTGCGAAGGGCCTGATTTTCGATGGCCGTGTAACGGAAGATTTCAAACTGTCGTCGGGCACATGGGTTTCTGTTGGCACGCTGCGCCCCGATATCGTGGCGGCATGTTCGCCCTGGATTCTCGACGCGGTGATCACTGGTCAAGATAAACCATATGTCGGCGCCCTGGTGTGGCCATCGCTCAGCGCGATGCAGATGCTGGCGCAAGAACCCTCCGATACGCCCCCGATCGAACGCCTCACCGCGCATATCAAGCGCGGCATCGCCCAGCACAACGCCAAAGAGGGCGGGTCTTCGCGCCGCATCGGGCGCTTCATGGTGCTGCTGCAGCCGCCCTTGATCGACGCCGGTGAAATCACCGACAAGGGCTATGTCAATCAGCGCCTCACCCTCGATCGCCGCAAGGCCGATGTCGATGCCTTATATGGTGAGCCCGCAGGCCCCGGCGTGGTGACGCCATGAGCCCAGCCCCCCACGCAGCCTATCTTGCCGCAGCCCAGGCGAAAGATCATGCCGCGATCATGGCATGCATGGCCGAAACCGTGCGCCTGCACTCGCCCACAAAACGCATGCCGTTTGAGGGTAAGGCGCTGGCGGGCTTTTTGTTCACGCATCTTCTCGACGTGCTGGAGGATTTCCGCTTCACCGACATCGTGGCCAATGAAACCATGGCGGTTTTGTTTTTCGAGTGCCGAATTGGCGGCAAGGACGCCGAAGGCTGTGATAGTGTGTCTTTCGGCGCCGATACCCTGATCCATGACTTCAAAGTGCTCATTCGGCCGCTGCCGGCATTGGCGGCGTTGAACGAGATCATGGGCGCCCGATTGGCCGCCTATCAAGGCTGAAGAAACGCTGACATCGTGCTGCAAACCATGCTATCGCGCGGCCATGCACATCGCCAATGACAAACGCCGGTTCACCATCGGGTCAACGCCTTTTGTCGCTCATATCAAGGCGACCATGTCGGGCCAACAGATGCGCATCCTGCAGGGTGAAACCCTGATTGCAGACGATGCGATCACCTATATCGTGGACGGCACGCGCAATCTTGTCGCCCGGGCGACGCTGCCTGATGGCC
>JBIKWV010000775.1:0-3369 GCA_044356135.1 Elainellaceae cyanobacterium | reverse complement strand
GATCTTTGTCCATAACACGGCGGTTGGGGTCGGTCTCAGCCTGGTTCCACAGACGGCAGGTGTCTGGGCTGATCTCATCGGCCAGCAAAATGTTGCCCTGGCGATCGACGCCAAATTCTAGCTTGAAATCCACCAGGGTAATGCCGCACTTCTGAAAGAAATCGCTCAGCACCCGGTCTACCGTCAGCGCCATCGCCCGCAACTGCTGCACCTGTTCGGGCGTTGCCACCTGCATGACCCGAATCCGGTCTTCCGTCAGCAGGGGATCACCCATCGCATCATCTTTGTAGTAGAACTCTACCAGGGGCGGCTCCAGAACCGTTCCGACGGCTAACCCTGTCTGCTGACAAAGGCTCCCGGCTGCCAGATTACGCACGACGATCTCCAGGGGGATGATTTTCACCGATCGCACCCGCATCGTTAAAGGGGTTGGGCAGTCAATAAAGTGGGTTGGCACTCCGTTCGCCTCCAGCAGACGGAACAGGTGGGCCGAAACGGCACAGTTCACCTCGCCCTTGCCTGTGATCGTGCCCCGCTTCTGCGCATTGAAGGCCGTTGCATCGTCCTTGAAGTGAGTCAGCAAAACGTCCGGGTCATCTGTTGCGTATAGGATTTTGGCTTTGCCTTCGTACAGTTTTTCAGATGAAGAGCCTGATACAGCCATGGGAGAACTGGGATTTCTGATAAGGACGGGAATACCGCACCGTCGGGAACCATCCTTCATTGTAGCGGTACTGAAGGCTGTGTAGCGGCACTGAAGGTTGTCGCACGGCCTGGGGTAACTTTACTGGATACAGCGTTTTTCACGCTGGTGAGAAGGAGGGCGAGGGCTTCGACGTTCGGCTGAGCGCTCACGTCGAAGCCCCCACGCAGGGGTGATTCCCCCTTGAGTGGGCAGGAGCACACCCCCTCAAGGGGAACACCCCTGCGCCCCGAAATTCGTACCTGATTCGCCTGGGAAAGGCCATATGAGCGTTCCGCAATCAGACGGATTTATCCTGAAGAAACCTGACACCAGGTTAAAAACAGGTTAAATTTAGGTTAAACAAGTGGGCGTGAAAAAAAGTTGAAACCCAAAAAGCTGTTCCGCCCTTCAACTTCGCTCAGGGCGGAACAGCTTTTGGGATTTCAAGCTTGATCTTGCCTACTTACTTACAGCGCTATTCAAGCGCTTAAAACCCAGTTGTTTTTGTGAGAGCCGCGCTCCGCGCGGCTCTCACAAAAGCAACGGTGGCTTATTCAAGCGCGAAGCGCTGTAAATAAAATAAGCTCATTAAGGAGGGAAGCGGTGGATCGGTCTGAATTTCTATACCCCCATGTCCGGTATCGTGGCCCTGTGAAGCCCGAAAACCTGGTGTTCAACGCTAACTTGCAGGAGTTTTCCCAGCGGATCAGTTTGCTCTGCGGTCTTGAGAGCAACGGCAAACTGACACCAGAGGAAACCTACAAGGAAATCAAATCCCTCTGGAAGCAGCTAAAACGCAGCAAGAAGCAGCTTGGTATTGGCGAAGATCCCTTCAACCAGGATTCTGATACTTATACTTAGCTGGACTTTTGGCTTTTTCTTCTACAATGCCGCGAAACGCCCTCTCAGAGGGCGTTTCGCGGCATCTTTGATTCTAACGCCGATTTTTTCTGAAACGCTGACGCAGTCAGCGTTTCAGAAAAAATCGGCGCAATTTAGTCAAAAGTCCAGTACTTAAGCTTCGAAGGCATTGGGGATATAGTCCTGTAGCCTTAGCCAGCGTCCGGCGATCGCCACCCACTTTCCCAGTTCCGGTGAAGTCAGGTTGGACGGTCCTGGCACTGCCCGACCACTCGCCACCACCAGCGCCACATCAAATCGACACGGACAGTCTGACCACTGCGGATGCTCCGATAGAAACAGCTCCGCCGCCTGCCATAGCTTCGCCTGCTTCTGGGGAGTAATTGACAGTCGCCCGCCCTCGTCCCAGTTGCCATCGCTGCGAGCCTTTACCTCCACAAACGCCAGCCCTTGCTGACCTGGCAACCGTACCACCAGATCCAGTTCTCCCCAGCGGCAGTGCCATTGCTGGGACAGAATGTCTGCGCCCTGGGAGACAAGCCAGTGGGCTGTCAACTCTTCTGCCAGCGCCCCCAACGTCTGGGCTGAGTGATTGGAGATGCGGCCAGAGGAGTCAGCCATGGTGATGAAAAATTTTCCTTCTGGTGGACGAACAGCGGCAGGTCGTTCTCCCAGAGGGCGTTCGACGGGGCCAGCTTTCAGGTAGGATCAGGAAGGATAAACCTGTTCTGGTGACCTTTTCTACCTTAACCCATCTGGTATGACCCGCTGGTTCCGTTCACCCCGTTGCTTCATCTCCCGGTTGTGCAAGTTGTCTCTAAGCCTGGTGCTGGTAGGGGCGATCGCGCTCCTGTTTGCGACTCCTGCCTGCGCCCTCGATTACAACAAAGAAATCCTGATCAACGCCGACTTCTCCAACCGCGACCTGACGGACGCCAGCTTCACCAAGGCCAACCTGCGCAACAGCAATCTCAGTCACTCCAATCTGGAAGGCGTCAGCTTCTTCGGAGCCAATCTGGAAGACGCTAACCTGGAAGGAACCAACTTGACCAACGCCACCCTCGACAGCGCCCGCCTGGTCGGCGTCAATCTGACCAATGCCAATCTGGAGGGAGCCTTTGCCTTTAATGCCAAGTTTGATGGGGCGATTATCGATGGCGCAGACTTTACCGACGTGCTGCTGCGCCAGGATGTGCAGAAGAAACTGTGCGATGTCGCCAGTGGAAAGAACCCGGTGACGGGACGGAGTACGAGGGATACGTTGGATTGTCCCTAAACGATCACTAGCTGTGCCCCCCCGCTACGTGGGGGGGCACAGCTAAAAATCAACCACTCTATTACTGATTCGCTTCCTTGCAGGCGGCCAATTCTTCCTGGTAGTCGGGTGCCAGGTTGTCGATGTCTTCTTCGGTTAACTGGCTGACGCCTTCTGCTTCGGCGATCGCTGCAAACCAGCAGGCGCAGGTTTGTGCCGAGAGACCCTCAGCATTGCACCGCTCGAGCATCGCTTCGTTCATGGTGATGGTTTGAGCGAAGGCAGCATTGGGAGCCAGCAATTGAACTACCAGCATGGCCCCGGTGCCCAGAAAAGCAGCGAGATTGAGTTTGCCTGGTTTAATCATAGAACTCCAGTAGGTCGTGAATGAAAGCATTCAGTGGAACAATGACCCGTGCGAAAAACCGCTTCGTAGTTTCTCCGGGTGGTAGCTCTTGCAGCCTGACAACTCCATCAGCAATCGAGCCGTATTTCTATCGTTCCCCACTTGTTTCTCCCATCAACAGGCATGTATCAAAAGATTCCAGACTGAGCCGTTAAGATAGAA
>JBIKWV010000046.1:0-11821 GCA_044356135.1 Elainellaceae cyanobacterium | reverse complement strand
TCACTGCCAGCCTACCTGAAACAGAACGGTGTCATCGGCATCTACGGCATTGATACCCGCGCCCTGACGCGCAAAATTCGGTCAGTAGGGGCGATGAACGGCGCGATCTCAACCGAAGTATTGGATCCGGCAGAGCTACTGATGCGGGTGCAGGAAGCCCCCAGCATGGCAGGCTTGAACCTGGTCAAAGACGTCACCACCCGCGAAATCTACGAGTGGTCAGAGCCAACCAGCAATATCTGGGAATTCAGCGACAGTGCGACGCCTGCAGACAAACAAATGACCGTTGTGGCAATCGATTTCGGGATCAAGCGCAATATCCTCCGGCGGCTGGCCAGCTACGGTTGCCGCGTTGTCGTGGTTCCGGCAGACACCCCGGCTGAAACGATTCTCAGCTACAATCCCGACGGCATTTTCCTGTCCAACGGCCCCGGCGATCCCGCCGCCAACACGGAAGGGATTGCAACCACGAAGGCCCTGCTCTCCGCCCAGAAGCCCGTGTTTGGGATCTGTATGGGCCACCAGATTCTTGGTCTCTCACTGGGGGCAGACACCTTCAAACTCAAATTCGGCCATCGCGGATTAAACCAGCCGGCGGGTCTGAAGCAGCGCGTGGAGATCACCAGCCAGAACCACGGCTTTGCGATCGCCGCCGAATCCCTGCCCGATGCTGACGTTGAGATCACCCACCTGAACCTGAACGACCGCACGATCGCAGGTCTGCGCCACAAGACGCTGCCCATGTTCTCCGTGCAGTATCACCCCGAAGCCAGCCCTGGTCCCCATGACGCCGATTATCTGTTCGAGCGGTTTGTCCAGGCGATGCAGGAGAATGCTTTGAATTAGGGCGATCGCTCCCCCACAGGAGGTGGGGCGGTAGCCAGACGTATCCTACAAATCGCCCACTTCCGGCTAAGATTAGACATTTCCCCGGCATTTTGTACTTGAATGAGGAGTGCGGTATGGGTGCGGCATCACTGAAGGGGCGCGATCTTCTGAGCATGGCGGATTTGAGTGCGGAGGAGGTGCGATTGATCCTCAACCTGGCGATCGACCTGAAGCAGGGCAAACTCAAACCGCGCTGTGAAAAGTCCCTGGGGCTGCTATTCAGCAAGGCTTCGACGCGCACGAGAGTTAGCTTCTCGGTGGCGATGTTTCAACTGGGGGGGCAGGTGCTGGACCTGAACGCAATGATTACCCAGGTCAGCCGTGGGGAGCCTGTGGAGGACACCGCCCGCGTGCTCGATCGCTACCTGGACGTGGTGGCCATCCGCACCTTTGAACAGAAAGAGCTGGAGACTTTTGCCCATTACGCCCGCATTCCCGTCATCAATGCGCTCACCGACTGGGAACACCCCTGTCAGATTTTGGCGGATCTGCAAACAGTGCAGGAGCAATTTGGCAGTTTAGAAGGATTAACCCTGACCTATGTAGGGGATGGGAATAACGTGGCCCATTCGCTGATGCTGGGCTGTGCGCTGGCGGGAATGAATGTGCGCGTGGCCACCCCCACTGAGTATTCACCCCATGCAGCGGTGGTGGAGCAGGCAAGGGCACTGGCGGGCGATCGCTCCCAGGTCACGATTACCAACGATCCCCAGGCGGCTGCAAAAGGGGCGCATGTCCTCTACACCGATGTTTGGGCCAGTATGGGGCAGGAGGAAGAGGCCGCCAATCGGGTGCCAATCTTTCAGCCCTATCAGGTAAACGAGGAACTGCTGAGTTTTGCGGATCCAGCGGCGATCGTTCTCCACTGTCTGCCGGCCCACCGGGAAGAAGAAATCACCCATGCGGTGATTGAGGGGAGCCAGTCCAGAGTCTGGGATCAGGCTGAAAACCGCCTCCATGCTCAAAAGGCGTTGCTGACCGCTGTCCTTGGCCTGGTCGAGTAGAATACAGCGCTTCGCAAGCGCGTGAGATATAACGCCTTTGTTGAGAGCCGCGCGGAGCGCGGCTCTCAACAAAAACGTTGCTTCTATAGCGGTTCCCACTCCTATGGGGTACAGAGGGGGTGTGGGGGCGGTGCCCCCATGCAGGGGTTTCACCCCTGCACCCCGCACCTCACCCGAGTGAGAACCGCTATATCTCAGCGCAAAGCGCTGTAGGCAAATTGGCGGATGAATATTGAGTTTTGTATCGGAGATACCTTGTCCTCAGTACCCCAGATCGGTACAGTCATATTGAGTGTTGTACCCTGGAGAACCTGGGCTGAATTCGCTAACGTTGCAAAGGATTGAGTTCAGCTCGGTTTCGAAAGTCCACAGGGTTTGAGGATTTGGCCTGGGCTTTGGGTAAATTTATGTTGACAGCATCTCCCCCCACGAATCGCTATGACTGCTCCCTCGCAACTCCCCAATCGACAGCCAAAGACTCCCGCTTCTGAAGAGGCGATCGCTGCTGTCCCAGTTGAGGTGATCTCTGCGACCGGAACCGTGATTGATGTCGTCTCCGTTAGCGAAAACGATTCAATTGAGGAGATAGAACCATCGGAGAGCAACGTCATTTTTGCCAGGAGCGATTACCCCTCCGGAGAACCACGCAACACCCGCACTGAGCTGGCCCCCAGTCCGGGTGGCGCACTGGCCGCCAGTCGCGGTTCATTCTCAGCGTTTCTCGCTCCCCTGACCCAGGACACCTTCAAACAGGTGGTGACCGACGTTGAGCAGAAGTTGCGGGTGGTGAATCAGACGCTGTCGATGCTGGACAATGTGCTGGATTCCCAGGGCTTCGACGCAATTCTGGATGAGATGCTGCGATCGATCACCCTGAAGACCGGAGAGTTGTTGAACGCCGATCGCTCCACGATTTTCCTGTTGGATGAGGACAAGGACGAACTCTGGTCGATCGTTGCCAAGGATGAGCAGGGTAACAACCTGGAGCTGCGTATTCCCAAGGGCGTGGGTATCGCAGGTGAGGTGGCTGAGACGCGGCGACAGGTCAACATTCCCTACGATTTCTACGATGACCCCCGCTCCAAAGCCGCTCAGGAGTTTGACAAGAAAAACAACTACCGCACCTATACGATGCTGACCATGCCCCTACTCAACGATGAGAGCAATCTGGTCGCTGTCGTACAGTTAATTAACAAGCGCAAGCTGAACAGTGATCCTCAGGCACCGCTGGACGAAAAAATTGACCTGAATGGCTTTACGGCCCATGATGAGCAACTGTTTGAGGAATTTGCCCCCTCAATCCGGCTGATTCTGGAGTCCTCTCGCTCCTTCTACAAGGCCACCCAGCAGCAGCGAGCCGCCTCCGCCCTGATGAAGGCGACCAAAGCGCTGAGTCAGAGCAGCCTTGACCTGGAGGAAACCCTGGGTCGGGTGATGAATGAGGCCAAGGAATTGATGCAGGCCGATCGCAGCACGCTATGGCTGTTGGACGAGGCAAACCAACAGTTGTGGACCAAAATTCCCATCAACGGCAAGCTTCAGGAAATTCGCATCCCAATGGATGCCGGTTTTGCAGGCCAGGTGGCCACGACGGGGGAACCGCTGCTGATTCCCTTCGACCTTTACAATCATGCCAACTCCGCTACCTCCAAAGAAACCGACAAGAAAACGGGCTACCGCACCTGCAGTATGCTCTGTATGCCTGTGTTCAATGCAGACGGAGAGCTGATCGCGGTCACCCAGCTGATTAACAAGAAGAAGCAGGGAGACTACCCAGCCTACGATCCGGCCAACTACCCGGAGGCACCGGATGTCTGGCGAGCCAGCTTTAACCGCAACGACCAGGAATTCATGAAGGCGTTCAACATCCAGGCCGGGGTGGCTCTGCAGAACGCCAAACTGTTCGCCACAGTGAAGCAGCAGGAGCAGATGCAACGGGACATTTTGCGATCGCTCTCCAACGGCGTCATCTCCACCGATAAGGAAGGCCGCATTATCGCTGCCAATGAAAGTGCCCGCGAGCTACTGGGAGTGAATCAGGGCAACAGCCTGAACGGGCAATTGATTACGGATCTGATTCGCATCGAGAAGGGCGACTTCCGCAAATGGTTCAACAACGCCCTCACCGCCAGGGAGGAAAAGAACCGCGAACAGTATTATCCCGATCAGACGTTGCAGCCCGTCAATGGCGTGGAACAGCACAGCGTCCACCTGTCGATCAACACGATCGCCGATGCCAATGACGACACCCAGGCGTCTGGTGTGCTGGTGGTGATGGACGACATCAGCGACGAGAAGCGGCTGAAGAGTACGATGTACCGCTACATGACCCAGGAACTAGCAGAACAGTTGCTGGAGAATCCCGATGCAGCCAAGATGGGGGGCGATCGCAAGGAAGTCTCCGTTCTGTTCTCGGATATTCGGGGCTACACCACTCTGACGGAAAGTATGTCCGCCGAAGAGGTTGTGGACATGCTGAACCAGTACTTTGAACCGATGGTGGATGCCGTGTTCCAGTACAAGGGCACACTGGACAAATACATCGGTGATGCAATCATGGCGGTATTCGGATCGCCATTACCCCTGGAAGAGCACGCCTGGATGGCGGTGCAAACCGCAGTGGAGATGCGCCAGCGGCTGGCAGTGTTCAACCAAAGACGCCTTGACGCGAACCAAAAAACGATCAGCATCGGCATCGGTATCAACTCCGATGTAGTGATCAGCGGCAATATTGGTTCCAGTAAACGGATGGAGTTTACGGCGATCGGGGATGGGGTGAACCTGGGGTCACGCCTGGAGAGCGCCAGTAAGCAATACGGCACCGACATTATCATTAGCGAGAACACCTACAGACTTTGTAGCGATCGCATCTGGGCCAGAGAACTGGATGCGATTCGTGTCAAGGGCAAAACTCAGCCCGTCAGCATCTATGAACTGGTGGGCCTGCAGGACAGTTCAGTGCCGGATGAGAAAAAACAGGCGATCGCCCTCTACCAGGAAGGCCGCGATCACTACCTGAACCGCCGTTTTACCAAAGCGATGACCGCCTTTGGCACGATTCTAGAAGAGATCGACAGTACCGATAAAGCCTCGGAACTGCACCTGAAACGCTGCAACTATTGGCTCAGTCACCCTCCCACCGATGACACCTGGGACGATGGGGTGTGGACAATGACTGAAAAGTAAGGCGTTGCTGATTTGAAATATGATTTTTTGATTGTGTGGCGCGCTGAGCGCGCCACACAATCAAAAAATCATCTCTGGATTAAGCAACTTTTTTTGTTAAACACCAGTGAGAAGGATTAGGGCGATGCTGCGCATCGCCCTAATCCTTCTCACTGGTGTTTAAGCGGAGATGACATGAGTTCCCCGGAGGTGTTCTTAGATCTGCGAATCAGCGCCAGGTAAGCAGAAATCGGAAGAACCATAATCCATAGTGCTGCCCCAATACAGAGTACCATCCACGACAGCCGATCGGTTTTTGGCGTCTGGGTGTCCTTCAAAAATGCGACGAGATAAGCGGTGAACACACAAAGCGCAACAACCCAGTAGAGCAAGAACAGGATAGCTGGGAGGGGCTGAGGCATAGGGCGTCGTACTGTGTAGGGGACAGGCTAAGCAAAAAAGAGTGCCTGGAAATGTTCTAGATCCTATCCGAAAACCTAAGTTCTGGAGCGCGCGAAGCACAGCGTCGCACCCTCCAGAACTTGGGTTTTCGGTTTTCCGAAAGGCACTAAACCAACTTCAATAAAACTTTCAGGGCGAATATAGCCGTCTTTCCGTGATTCCCGCAAGAGAAAAGACAGAAATTTTACATGTATATGTAATTTTATCTTCCCCTGCGTATTTCTCCGGAGGAAATAGAAAAAAGCTTGTTGACTGCTGTGGTGGAATTCGAGACTCTCTTTACTCTGCTGCTATGCTTAAGATTGACTTTCACGGTCTGGCCAATCAGCTCTCAAAAGCCAGCAATCTCACTGAGTCCTTCCGACTGACTTTTCAACGCAATGACCCGCAGGACAGACTGGTCGATTGGGCCGTTCCTGATGTGCTGGCAATGGGAAGTCTACCCCAGACACGAGACATCAGTCGTCTGAAGCGAGCCGGGATTCAAACCATTCTGTCGCTCTGTGCCGAAGCAGAAGGCACTTTACCCGACGCAGTAAAAAGCGAGTTTCGCTGCCTGCGCTACATTCTGCCCGATAGTCGCTACCGATTGCCGCTTAAAGTGCAACAGCTCCAGGCGGTAGTGAACCTGATCCAGCAGTGTGAGCGGCGACGGCAGGCGGTCTATGTCCACTGCGTTGCCGGGGTGGAGCGATCGCCCGCCGCCTGCATTGCCTATCTGTGCCATGACCGGGAGATGGAACTGATGGATGCGATCGACTGGGTAAAGCTGGTGCATCCTACAGCCAGTCCCTCGAATCACCAGCTTAAAGTGATTCGAGAGCTAACGAGACAACCGTGAAGTTATCGTAAGAACTGCTACAAAAACCCCCAGTTTTTCCTTTGGGAATAACTGGGGATTTTGTTATGGTAACTGCTCTATGACAATCCTTGAAAAAAACTATGGTTGATGACTCAGCGTATTGTCCTTTTCTGAAGCAAATGAGCGTGTATCCTAAATAAGAAAAGCCCTGAACGTCAGTAGGTGAAATGTATGGCGAAGTTTGCCTTGTTGATTGGTATTAGCGAATACGAGCAAGGGTTTACACCATTACCTACAGCAGTTGGAGATGTAGATGCAGTATATGAACTTCTAGTTGACCCGGATATTGGAGGTTTTGATCCATCTAATATTAGAGTACTCAAAAATCGTGACCGTAGCCTTATAGAGCAAGAAATCGAGTGGCTATTTGTAGGACGACAAAAAGACGACCTAGTTCTTTTGTTCTTTTCAGGACACGGGGTAAAAGATGATCATGGCCGACTTCATTTTGCCGTTAAAGATACCAGAAAGACAGAGCAGGATGTATTGAGCCGCCCTACTGCTGTTAGTGCGAGAAATATTCACGAATTTATGAATGACAGCCGTTCAAAACGGCAAGTAGTTATTCTAGATTGTTGCTTTAGCGGTGCCTTCTCTAATGAGATGCTTGTTAAAGGAGAAGTGCCAAAAGGAGAAATTAATCTTTCAATGCAATTAGGTGGGGAAGGTAGAGTTGTTTTGGCCTCCTCCAACTCTACTGAATACTCTTTTGCGACAACAGAAAGTAACCTCTCTGTTTATACTCACTTCCTAGTAGAAGGCGTCAGAAGCGGTGAGGCCGACATAAACCAGGACGGCTACATTAGCGCAGATGACTTGAATAAATATATACGCAGGGAGATTCAGAGAAGCAGCTATGACATGAATCCTCAAATCTCTGCTGCCAAGGAGGGGTATGATATACAAATTTCTCAAGTTTCTTTTAGTGGGCGTTGCAGGCAATATCGGGAGGAGGTTAAGAAGCGTGTCGAGCGTGGCGAAATCAGTGTCGCCAGACGAACAATTTTAGACATAAAAAGGAAAGATTTAGAATTGGATGAGGCAACTGCAACAGAAATCTTGGAGGAGGTAAAAGAGTCAATCAGGCAGCAATTTTCGGAAAGTATCAATGAGTATGAAAGAGTATTTAAAGCACTACTTGAAAGTGGAAACGGCGTCATTGATGAGCCAACGCGGCGGGATTTAAGAGAGCTTCAGGGATTTCTAAACCTAGATGATGTTTCTGTCTCGAAAATAGAGAAAGATGTTACTCAATTTCTTGCTGTACAGAAAGAGTCTTATCAAGCCAAGTTAAACCAGTATGAGCAGGAATATATGAATGCAACTAAAGGAAAAGAGTATCCAAACAAAACAGTTCAAGAGCATCTAAGGCAGAAGGTGGAATCTTTGGGTTTGGCTCAGGAAGATATCGATGCTATTGAAGCCAAAATTCGTTCTGGAATTGAAGATTATCAAAGAAATCGCAAGTCCTTCTTGGAGGAATTTGAGAGAGCCGTAAATCGTGAGTATCCTCTTGCAAGAGATGCACTCCAGCTTCTACAAGAGAAGCTGGAGTCATTAGGTTTGACAGATGAAGATGTCATCCATGAAAAGCGCAGAATTGAAGCACCCTTTGAGGAAAGGAAGCAACGACTCGACCAGTATGCAGAAACTTTTCGTAAAGCAATACAAGACGAGCCGATTCTAAGTACTTCAACTCGCGCTGATCTTCTTGAGTTAAGACAAGTTTTGGGGATTGCAGACTCAGATACTGAACGAATTGAAGGGGAGGTTCATCAACAGTTCTCTCACTTGTCCAACCAGAATTTAGTAGAGCCAACAACGCCATTAACAAGTGCAGATGCACCAGATGCAGAGGCAACTTCAAATGCTTTTATTAGACAAGTTCTCCAAAATCCTCTGGTCTATGTAGCTGGTTTTTTTGCGGCCATATTGAGTGTTTATCTTCTGCCTAACATTCTTCGAAGTCAAATGACTGTGCCGACTAGTACTGAATCGATTTCAACTCCAGGCCCTGGTTCTATATCCACTCCTAAGAGTAGCCGTCTGAACGCAATTAGATCGCGCGGTAAATTAATTTGTGGAGTTGAAGGTTCGATTCCCGGCTTCAGCTTTGTTGATTCCAACGGGAAATACTCTGGTCTGGATGTCGATATTTGCCGTGCGGTTGCCGTCGCCATCTTCGACACCCATGAAAACATCGACGCCAAAATTGAATATCGCAACCTTGACTCGACCGCTCGTTTCCCTGCACTGGCCAGTGGTGAAGTCGATATGCTGTCGCGCAACAGCACTTGGACGATGAGCCGGAGCGCTGTCGGTGGCAACAACTTCTCCTTTGGGCCCACGACCTTCTATGACGGTCAGGGGATGCTGGTGAAGGCCGCACTGGGTGCTAAGACGCTAAAGGATCTTGCGGGCAAATCAATTTGCGTTGAAACGGGAACCACAACTGAATTGAACTTGGCCGACGAGATGCGTGAAGCAGGAGTTCAATACAACGAGATCAAATTCCAGGATTCTGATGGGGTTTACGCCGCACTAGCAGAAGGTCGCTGTGATGCAGCCACCTCTGACCGTTCACAGCTTGCCGCCCGCCGCACCACTCTGCCAAACCCCGATGAGTACGTGCTGATGGATGTGGTGATGTCAAAGGAACCACTTGCTCCACTGACTGTCAATAATGATGCTGCTTTCTCCACAATTATTGATTGGGTAGTGTACGGATTATTTCAAGCTGAAGAGTTTGGTATTACTCAGGGAAATGTTGATCAGATTCTAGGGAGTACCAGAGACCCTGCGGTAAAACGTTTTTTGGGAGCAGAAGGAGACTTAGGCGAGCAACTGGGCGTCTCCAATGACTTTATGATTAAAGTTATAAAGGCTGTTGGAAATTACGGCGAGATTTTTGGGCGTAATGTTGGAAGTGGCTCAGTTTTGAGGCTCGACCGAGGACAAAACAATCTGTGGACAAAAGGTGGTTTGATTTACAGTCCTCCTTTCAGATGAATTTGGGAGGATTTTTTCGGCGTGCAATTGCACGGAAAGAAAAGGCTTCCAGGATCATAAAGACCCTGAAAGCCTTATTAAGACCAGCAGGCACTAGCCCACCAGCTGCTTCACCTTGTTCATAATCCCCACGGGGTCGATGCCCTGGTAGGGGTACTGCTCCCACAGGCCACCGCAGCCCTCCTCATGGGTGCCGAGGTAGGCGTACCTGGGTGCATAGCCCCGCTCCAGCAGCCAGGAACCGAAACGGCTTCCCAGGCCAGTCTTGCGGTTGAAGGCTTCCACCACAATGACGAAGGGAGACTTGCCGATTTTGGCCATCACCTCTTCATCCACCACATTCAGCGTGGGCTTGTTAATCAGGCCCACGTCGATGCCTTCCTGCTTCAGCCGCTCAACCGCATCCAGAGCGCGATACAGCGCATCCCCAAAAGCGACGATGTAGCCCGCCGTACCCTCACGGATCACCTCATCCTTACCGGGGACGAAGGTGTAGCCGCTGCCGAAGCAATCGGTGCCGCTGGCGTCCAGGATATTGGGGGTCTTGGAGCGGGTGGAGAAAATGAACCGCAGACCCGGCTCGTTGAAGGTGGCTTCAACGCAGGCGGTCATCTGGGCCGCATCGGCGGGGAAGTAGAGCCTGGTGTTGTAGCCGTCATCCAGACCGTTGTCGGCGAAAAAGTTATTCAGGCCGAAGTGGCAGGTGTTGTCGGCCATATCATCAATGCCGGAGTGGGAGAAGTGGCATAGCAGATTGGAGTAGTTCAACCGCGCCATTGTGATCTCGGAGATACACATCTCCAGGAAAGCCGCGAAGGTGGCAAAAACTCCCTGCTTGCCCTCTGCCATCCCGAAGCCCGCCGCCGCCGACAGGTTGCCCCGCTCCATAATGCCGGAGGGCACAAACACTTCGGGGTGCTTGTCGTGGATGATCTTTAGACCGCAGGAGCCTTCCAGATCGCTGTCGATGACGACCACTTTTTCTTTGCGCTCCGTCTCACTCATCCGACCGAGAATAGCCACCATCGCTTCACCAAAGACGTTGCGGTTCGACCCCCACTTGTCGCCGGAACCGATGAAGGTGTAGCTGTTAGAGGGCTTTTCGATCGCCTTCAGATACTCCACCGCCGCCGGGTGACCGTGTTTTTCGAGATAGGCGATCGCCGCCTTCACCGAGATCACGTCATGCCCGTGGGTAGAGCCTTCCAGTCCTTCCACACCGGGGCACATGGGCCGCTTGTTGATCACAGCGATCGGGCCAGGGGTATTAATTGCCTCGCAGATGTTGGCATAGAGACTGTCGATGTCCTCCCCATCACCCTGGAGCACCTTCAGTCCGTGACCTTCCAGCGTCTTTGCAACGCTGTAGCCGGGGAGATACTTGGAGGGATGTCCGGCGATCGTCACATCGTTATCGTCAATGATCAGCTTCACATTCAGGTGCTGGGCCACCGCCAGACGAGCGGCCTCTGCATCATTGCCTTCCTGCTGGGAGCCATCAGAACCAAGACAGAATACCGCTTTGCCGGGGTTTGCCAGCGCCACACCGTTGACATAGGGCCACATGTGACCCAGACGACCAGAGCTGAACTTGACGCCGGGGGTGAGTCCCAGTTCGGGGTGCCCGGGCAGTTTAGACCCAGCGGTGCGGTACTGCATTAGCTGCTCTGCGGGCAGATCCCCATTTAATGCCGCCATTAAATATTGAGTACCAACGCGGTGGCCCGCTTCATCAAAGAAGATGGGCACATAGCTGTCAGGCTGACTGTGGAATAGGGCATCCAGAATCATCACTTCTGGAACCGTGTCGTAGGGGCCACCCGTGTGACCGCCCACACCTCTCGCGGCTCCCGTCGCCGTGAAAAAGATAATCGCATCGCGGCAAAGCTGAATATTAAATTTGAGGGCTTCCCGCTGCTCGGCAGTGAGGGTCGGAACGGAGGGGTCAAGCTTGACGGGCTTGTAAGCACCGAGATCGATGGGAAACTGGGTCATGGCTCTGTTAGTTGGGGAAGTGGACGACGGGACTCTAGCATTTGTGAGACGATCAGCGGGACTGAAAAGACGCTCAGAAGCCAATCGCCCGACCGAAGCGATCGCACGTACTCTTCTTCACGCTGATTTGGCGATCCCTGCGCTTAAGGTAGATGGTAGGTAATGACCTGCACAAATGCAAGGACGGGGCGGCATCGTTGCGAATTTCACCTGGTCCTCGGAGTAGAAATAGTTACAGCACTTTGCAAGTGCATCTGGTACAAACTTTGTGTTGAGAACCGCGCTCCGCGCGGTTCTCAACACAAAGTTTGGTTTTAGTTCAGCGCAAAGCGCTGTAAGTCAGTGGGCATGGAAAAAGTCGAAACCCCAAAAGCTGTTCCGCCCTTCGACTTCGCTCAGGACGGAACAGCTTTTGGGGTTTCAAGCTTAACCGCGA
>JBIKWV010000774.1:0-3372 GCA_044356135.1 Elainellaceae cyanobacterium | reverse complement strand
AAGAAAATCGGCGCTAGAATTAAATCTTCCGTGAAAAGCCCTCTCAGAGGGCGTTTCGCGGAATTACAGGAAAAATAGTCAAAACTCCAGCGACTTAGCATGGGGTTAGAGAGGCTCTATCGGGTCAACTCGATCAGCCTTTACTCGCCTTAATGCAGGTTTCCACCAGGGGCATTACCTGATCAACATCCTTCCAGCCCAAAATTTCCGTCACTTTTTTTTCCAGATTCTTGTAGGTGCGGAAGAACTCGGCGACTTCATCCAGACGGTGGGGAGCAATATCCTTCAGCGATTTGACATTGGCGTAGCGGGGGTCTTTGTCAGGAACACAAAGAATCTTCTCGTCGCGATCGCCCCCATCCACCATTTCCAGCATCCCGATAGGACGCGCCGCGATGACGCAGCCGGGGAAAGTTGGCTGATCCATAATCACCATACCGTCCAGAGGGTCGCCATCATCCGCCAGGGTGTTGGGCACAAAGCCGTAGTCAAAGGGGTACTGTACCGAGGCATAGAGGACGCGATCGAGGGCAAAAGCACCCAGATCTTTGTCAAACTCGTACTTGTTTTTGCTGCCTGCTGGAATTTCGATCAGGACGTTCAGCAGACCCGGTTTGGGTTGGGGCGGAATGCGCGATAAATCCACAGTAATTCTCCAAGTCAATAGCGTTCCGAATTGGGGGAGGTGAAGGCAATCGTTGGAGCACCACTTTGCAAGCATCAGTGGATGCAACGCCAAACAACCCGGCAACTCCCCGAATAGCATTCTAGGGGAATAAGTATATCGGTGGAAAAACCCTGAGAACCACAAAAACCTGTTCTGCCCACACAGCGAGAGAGCAAGTTTCCATGTTCTTGATTTTTCCAAGCCCATCTCCTTCCAGGCTTTTGGGAGTGAGAGCGGAGAACTGTGTAGTACAGCCCTCCGCTCTCGCTTGAACCATTACAGCGCTTGCGCTGAGATAAAACCAACGTTTTTGTTGAGAGCCGCTCAGCGCGGCTCACGAATCAATAACCTGGAATACTTTTTTATGGAAACGCAGCTTGGTAATGTTTCTATAAAAAAGCATTCGGTTTTATTTAATCCAATATCCTACGGAATCGGCTGTTTATAAAACCCAGTTTTTGCCTGGTGTGGCGAAGCCACACCAGGCAAAAACTGAGTCTTACTGGGACTTGATTAACCCGCAAAACCCTAACGGCTCCGAATATCGTTCGTAGGGGTATAGGCGGGTAGCAAAGAGGGTGGCGACGAGGAATAATAGGCGATCGCTACCACAGGAATCGTCAGAGTCAGCACTGCGATCAATGTACCGATAAAATCTGCCAATCGGTAGGACGGTCGGGGGGAAGGGGTGTCGGCTCTACTGCCAGATTCCATAAAATCCTATTTTACAACTCGACAGGGCGGATAAGGATGAGGTCGGAGGACGGTTCCAAATCGCCAACTCAAAGGAATCGAGAAAGCGTCGTTTCTAACTCCCGAGAGAAGCAGTCAACCGCTGCCCAAAGAGGCAGAACAATTGAACCACCATATCTATACTAACAGGTTGTGGCATAAGATAAAGTTATCTCAGTTACCAACCCTCGGACAGAAATAGAATTCACAACTCCTCAACCTGATTCCGCAAGGCGTCTGCCACCTTTAGCGTCTCCGTTTCCCCTTCACGTTAATCACTCTCAAAATGTCCGACATCCGTAGGGATGCGGTTCTATAAGCTACGTGGAGTCCGGTATGCTGCTGGAAAGGTATGCCAGCAATGGGTATTAAAGTTTGATTCTCTACGGTTGTCGGTTTTGTTTCTGCCGAGTAGCGTAGTGAAAGCAATGAATTGTAATGTTCCCTAAACCCAATCTCATGACCACGACAACTCAGGTGAAGCACGAAGTAAAAGATTTAGCTCTGGCGACCCAGGGTAAGCAGAGGATTGAATGGGCTGGCCGAGAAATGCCCGTGCTGCGCCAGATCCAGGAAAGATTTGCGAAAGAAAAGCCGCTGGCCGGGGTGCGTCTGGTCGCCTGCTGCCACGTTACGACAGAGACGGCTCACCTGGCGATCGCTCTTAAAAACGCTGGAGCTGATGCGCTGCTGATTGCCAGCAACCCTCTCTCGACACAGGATGATGTAGCAGCCAGCCTGGTTGCTGACTATGGAATTCCTGTTTTTGCCATTAAAGGCGAAGACAACGACACCTATCACCGTCACGTCCAGATTGCTCTGGATCATCGTCCGAACCTGATCATCGACGATGGTAGCGATGTGGTAGCAACCCTGATCCAGGAGCGCCAGCACCAGATTGCGGACCTGATCGGTACCACCGAAGAGACTACTACGGGGATTGTCCGCCTCCAGGCAATGCTGAAGGATGGCGTGCTGACTTTCCCGGCGGTGAATGTGAACGACGCCGACACCAAGCATTTCTTTGACAACCGCTACGGGACGGGCCAGTCCACCCTGGATGGAATCATCCGTGCCACCAATATTCTGCTGGCCGGAAAGACGATCGTAGTGGCAGGCTACGGCTGGTGCGGTAAGGGCACGGCACTGCGGGCACGTGGGATGGGTGCCAATGTGATTGTTACCGAGATCGATCCGATCAAGGCTCTGGAAGCGGTAATGGATGGCTTCCGGGTGCTGCCGATGACGCTGGCGGCTCCTCAAGGGGACATTTTCATTACGGTGACGGGCAATAAGCATGTCATCCGGGGTGAACACTTTGAGGTGATGAAGGATGGGGCGATCGTTTGTAACTCCGGTCACTTCGATATCGAGATCGACCTGAAGGCGCTGCGCGAGATGGCCAGCGATGTGAAGACGGTGCGTCAGTTTACTGAGCAGTACAGCCTGAGCAATGGCAAGTCGGTCATCGTTCTGGGCGAAGGCCGCCTGGTGAACCTGGCTGCGGCTGAGGGACACCCCAGCGCGGTGATGGATATGAGCTTTGCCAACCAGGCGATGGCCTGCGAGTATCTGGTGAAGAATAAGGGTCAACTGGCTCCTGGGCTGCACTCGATTCCGAAGGAAGTGGATGAGGAGATCGCCCGTCTGAAGCTTCAGGCAATGGGGATTGCGATCGACAGTCTGACAGAGTCTCAGATTCAGTACATTAACTCCTGGACTTCGGGAACCTAAATTATGGTGAGACGGGGGATGGGCGGTGGTTCATCCCCCGTTTTGTTTGGGCTTTCCATTTCAGGGGTGGAAGTGCGGTGTTCTGCACTTCCACAAAAAACATCCCAACATTTGGTTGTAGCGTGAGTCTTTTTGAGGGAAGAAGTGGGTAAGGTAAGCGGAGGTTTGGGCTGCGAACCAATCTTCTTGGGGGGTAGCTTACCCCCCAAACCCCCCGCTTGGGGACGACCGCGTCCCCA
>JBIKWV010000773.1:0-3376 GCA_044356135.1 Elainellaceae cyanobacterium | reverse complement strand
AGTTTCTCGAAAATCATAGGGGTCAATGCTCAGTTTTGGTTATCTGATTATTGACTCTCCGGCAGCTTGTGGTCACACTAGCTGCCCTTCCTCCCAGATTTTGTCAAAAGTCCAGGTTGGAAGCTGTGAAGAGGTTAAAGTCTATACGAGATCCATGAACAATAACCCCAGTCTTCACAGGGTTCAATGCTTTGGTCTAATAGATATGGACGGCTTAGATGAAAAGCAGATTAACTGCCTTTTATCTGACAATATTTATGTTCTTCCGGTTGCAATAATTGAAAACATATTTCTTCTGCCAAGTATAGCCCGACATATATTTCGAATTACTGGAGAGGATCTCAATTTTGACGAGGGTGAATTTACAAAATCTGTAATTGATTGGATAGAGGTTGATGAAAACTGGAAATCGAAATCTGTGAAGCAGAAAATTATAAACTCCTATGTTAGTGTGATTGGACAGCTGCCGTCCAAAATTCAGGATTTATCTGCCTGCTGTACCAACAGCATTCAATCTATAGACCCTCAAAAACATATTCATGACTTTGAACGCGCCTATCAGGATGCACGGTTATCAGCGATTGGGCAACAACACCCTAAGCCTCTACTGAAGCTGTGTCGAGGTAAGCATCTACTGCCCGAATTAGCCAAGAAATTGGGTTTAGCTAGCCGGAAGTCTTTAGAGCTAAAAATTCTAAACACTATTGACAGAGACAAAGATCTTCTGTCGGCCTTAAGAAAGGAATTACCGAACATTCCCTATAGACAATCAATATAGACGACTATTTAGCCACATATCTTATGTGTCTTATCCATTGATGCACCTCTGAGTTTTCACTGTCATGCAGCACCAGTAAAAACGTGACTGTCCCAGAAACAGTTCTACATTAATCCAAACTCCGCCCCGTCAACTCTACAAAGATATCCTCCAGGTTAGAAGGACGCACCATCATTCCAGCTTTATTAGGCTGTTGTTCAAAGTAATGATTTGCTTCGTCAAGGGTGGAGAAGAACTGGTAGTCCCAGCGATCGCCCAACTGCTTCATCACCAATCCTTCGCCATGCTTCTGCCGGAGTTCCTGTAAAGTCCCCAGCGCAATCAGCTTGCCGCTGTCCATAATGCCGATACGGTTGGGGGTGTTTGAGCCGCTGAAGGTGGAGTCGCAGAGGTATTCGATTTCTTCCATGTAGTGGGTCGTCAGCAGCATGGTCATGCCCTGCTGGTTCAGACCTTTGATAATTTCCCAGAGGCGGCGACGGGTTTGCGGGTCGAGGCCGACGGTGGGTTCGTCCAGGAAGAGAATTTGCGGTTGGTGCAGCAGGGCGCGGGCGATCTGCAAACGGCGCTTCATGCCACCGGAAAGGGTTTTTACCAGGTCATCGCGGCGATCGCTCAACTCCACGTATTCCAGCCAGCGATCGATGTCCTGCTGGCGGCGGGGATTGGGGATGTGGTGCATCCGCCCGTGGAATTCCATATTCTCCCAAACGGTCAGATCCACATCGGCGCTCATCTGTTGCAGCACCACACCGATCTGCTGCTTCACCCGAAAGGGCTGTCGCGCCACGTCATAGCCTGCAACCGAAATCTTGCCTGCGGTGGGCTGTGTCAGGGTTGTCAGCATCCGAATGGTGGTGGACTTACCAGCACCGTTCGGCCCCAATAGCCCAAAGATCTCCCCCGGTTGAATCGTCAGTGACAGGCCATTCACAACGGGGTTGTTGTTGTAGACCTTCTTCACGTCCTGGAGGACAACAGCGGCATCCATCGAACTCTCACCCTTAGTTAACGCACAGGCAGGTATCTTTACATAGCGTAACATCCGGGCTGACAACCGATCCAAAACTGGGGTTGGCTGGTCCGAGATGTTTTGTGGCGACACGCTTAGGTCGTCGCTACAAACATCTCAGCCAAGAAAGACCCAAAACTGGAATATGATGGTATAGTACAGAGGTACTGCTGGGTACAGATGGAAACAGAGGTCACCTTATGACTACAGGTACCAGACAAAAGCGTTTGAGTAAAGATGCAGGATTCTCCCCCAACTCCCGCATTCTGTCGCTCGATGCAGGGAATTACGATCTGAAATATTTTGATGGAACGGGTCATCCCAAGGCGATTCGCTCTGTGCGCTATCAGCTCCCTTTGGGGCGCGATGCGGTTCGCTACAGTGATGCCTCCCCCTTGATCGAACTACCGGACGGGACGCGCTTTCACTTTGGGGCGCAGGCTTACAAATACCGTCGGCAGCAGCAAACGGTGATCGAGAACAAAGTTGAGCTGTCCCGACTGCACCTCTACGCCTGCGTGGAACCCTGGAACGGCAACACTGAGTTCTCAGTCGAAATCTACGCTTCTACACCTGAACCGGCCCGCAACAAAGAGGCCATCCAGGAGCAGCTTCTGGGGCTGCACGAATTTCGGCGCAACGACCTGGACTATAAAATCATGGTGGAACGGGTCGAAGTCGAAAGAGAGGGAATGGGTGCCTACCGCTACGCCCGACAGATGGGGCTTGTGGCAGACTCTGGCTTCACCATCGTGGTGGATATCGGCGGCGGCACCTGGCTGACGCGGTTGGTTGATGCCGAAGGTGATGTGATCGATGAGAATGTCATGGATCGTGGGGGAGCCTATGAACTGGCGGTCTCCATCAGCTTTGACAAGCGATTGACCAATGTGTTGGGCACCTCCGCCGACCCCAGCATCATCATGGACGGATTCCGCACGGGGCACACTTACGGGGATACCGGGTTGACCTGGGCACCCTGGCTGGAGGAACACCTGGATCCGTGGTTTAAGGGAATTTTCCAGACGGTGCGATCGCAGTACACTCCCTACATGGCAAGGGTAACCCGCTTCCTTGTCACGGGCGGCAGTACTCATCTGATTACCGAACGTCTGGCGGGGCGCAAGTTGTTCACCGTGATGAATGACCCACAGTTTGCCAATGTGCGTGGGTTGTACCTTCTTTCACAGGACACCCAACTATGCATGACAACAAAGTAAGGCTCAGTGCCGACGTACTGGAAAAAGCAGAGCAAATTGCATCTGAGTGGGGACTGAAGAACGTGCGGGCGGCAGTAGAGGCAGTATTTCGGCGGTATGCCGATGATTATCTCTATGGCAGAGGCGGTTTGGAGGGTGGTTCGGCTTCACTTCAAGCAGTCCTTTCTCACCAGAGGGGGTTGGCTTTCCCACAGGTCTCCGCAGGTCAACCACACGATACCCCATCTGATTGCGAAGCGTTGGATGCGCTCAACGATTTGCTGGGCGCGTAGCTGCTTCGCGCCGATATAGAACCAAAGTTTTTGTTGAGAGCCATGCTCTGCGCGGCTCTCAACAAAAACTTTCTACCACACGCGTTTGCAAAGC
>JBIKWV010000772.1:0-3382 GCA_044356135.1 Elainellaceae cyanobacterium | reverse complement strand
CTCTAAAACCGCTCTAACCCCAAAAACCGGGTAGAGCTGTTATCTGAAACCGTCGTGCAATTGCTGGAAATCACCCGCGAATCGAAAACCTCTATCCGGCAGGTTCCCGTCGTGTTGTTGAGAACTCGCAGGTTGGCCGAGGTGTCAAAGCTACGAACCCGCGCGTCCATCGTAAAGCTGTTGGGATTTCGGGAGTCGGCATTACGGCGCATCACCACACCGCGATACTGCACCCGTCCAGGTGTTCTCGACGATTGCTCCGTCATTTCCAATCCAAAGTTGTCGCCATCAACAGTAAGGGTCACGTTGACGTTGCGCCCCCGATTAAACAACGCACCGTGAGCCACACCTCGCCCTGGAAAATTAGACACGGTGGGACGGGTGTTGGGCGATCGCTGGGGCACAGGAGTAGACTGTGCATCGACAGGTAAGGTGACAGGGAGAGTCAGCGCGAAACCAAGAGCAGAGGTCGCTGTCAGTACAATCAACCGCTTGAATTGTTTTTTCATCATCTTCTTTGTACACTAAAATGTTCTGGTTCTTATCTAAAAACGACCCCCGAAACGTTGAATAGACCGTCCCGTCACGGGCATCTTCAAGTGAAATAAATCGCCAGCAGGGATTTGCTGCTGAATCTCCTTCTGACTCAGCCCAATCGATGCAGAGGTGATGTACATCTCCGTCAGATCAGCACCTGCAAAGGTGACACTGGTGGGACGTTGCACAGGTAGATGAATTCTCTGAAGTTCATTCCCTGTCGGACTGAAGCAGGCGATGCACCACCCATTCCACAGGGCAGACCAGAGATTTCCCTGACGGTCGATGGTTAATCCATCGGGTTCAACGCCTTCGGCAGTGAGATCGATGAGGATGCGGCGATCGCCAATCTCCCCCGTCTCTCCATCAAATCGATAGGCATAGATCCGGTGTTTCGCAGAGTCCGTCAGGTAGAAGGTGCTGCCATCGGGACTCCAGCCCAACCCATTGGAAATCGTGAGGCCGATTTCCATGACGTGCCAGGAGCCGTCTGGATCAAAGCGGTAAAGCTCCGCTTGCTCCGGTGTCTCACTAATGGAGCCAATCCAGAAGCGCCCCTGGGGATCACACTTACCATCGTTGAACCGGGTATGGGGGAAAGGGAATGTGGCCTGGTAAACCGGGGTTACATTGCCCGTTTCCAGATTGAGAAGGTCGAGGCGATCGCCCTGGGCAATCAACAGAGGATTGCTGTGGGTGAGGGCGATCGCGCTGACCACGTTTCCGGTGTTAAAGGAGCGATCAGTTTGAGTTGCCGGATCAAACTGATGCACCCGGTGGTTGTACACATCCACCCAGAAAAGCTGCTGGCGATTGGCATCCCACACAGGACACTCTCCCAGACGGGCGCGGGCGTCCAGGACGTTTTCAACCTGCGGTTGATGGATTGTTTGATGAGAAATCATATCACTACGGTGATAAATACAACCTCAATACCGCAAAACCAGGGCAACGCGCTGATGAACCAAAAGCGAATCGTCATCCACAAGAGCAACCCTTCCACCTTTCGCAAGCACCGCCTCGATAATCTCATCAATGGCGTCGTCCATAATCTCCGTGCCGCCCACTTGCTCCACCATATCGAGTCCACCGCGGTCATTCACCGTTGCAGGCACATGGTAGTTCTTCTCCACCAGCAGCAGTTTACCGCGCCCCTCCTGAGCCAGACGCCACGACTCCCCAATGGTCGAAACAACTTTTTGTGCATCCATTGCAACGTCTAACTCCTGCATTGCATGGGTCTGTTGCTGCTGCCGCACATTCTGCACCACTGACCATACGGGACCTGTCAACTCAGCGGCTGTCACCCGGTCAAAGTTGCCCGTCAAGGTCCCTGCAATCAGAGAAGTGAACTGCGACACCTCCTTGAAAAAGGAAATCTGGCGATCGACCCCCCCCACCACCAGCGGCAAATCCTCACCTTTGTTGTAGACCTCAAGGGCGCTGTCTACCTGCTGAAAGAAGCGACGGTGGCGATCGTCCAGATAGCTGGAATCCGCGTGGAACGGCATCGGGCTGGTGGCTCCCGGTCCGGTCATTGGCACAGGAAACAGTTGATCGTGGATTTCCTCTAGCGTCTCCCCTGTCCCTGCGAATAGCCGAGTTGATCCCTGGCTCAACAGCAGCACCCAGTAGCGCAGTTCCCGGTGCAAACCGTAGACCAGATCGCGGGTGGCGAACGTTTGATCGATCACAATCCGCTCTGGTATAGAGAAGGGCAGGTAATAGAGCTTTGCAAAATCGTGGCTGACATACAGCGCCAGTCCATCCAGCGTGTGGGGATAGTCAATTGTGTCTACCAGCCCATCCAGTCGCTTTAGCAGTGGTTCCAAATCGCGCTGAGAAAACTCCTGCGCGAGTCTCTCTTTCGCCTCATCAACCAGATTCTTCACGCGAATCGGGTCCTGTTTGTTCTCTGGAAAAGCCCGATGGGTTGTCAGCAAAATCGACAGTGCAGGCACCTGGGTTAAGGATTGTAGATGCTCCAAATCTTGACGAGTAATCATCAGTAATACCTTATGGGTTCAGGTTGGTGAGGCACCAGCGCCCCAATCAAGAAGTGAAAGTTTTTTGCAGTTCTCCCGGTGTAATCGTATTCAACAGCAGCTCCGGCGTCAGGAAACCCAGCACCTGAATAATCCGGGCAATACAGCCCGTCCACCCGGTCTGGTGGCTGGCTCCCACTCCCGCGCCGTTGTCGCCGTTGAAGTATTCGTAGAACAGAATCAGGTCGCGCCAGTGGGGGTCAGTCTGGAACTTTTCAGCACCGCCGTAGACGGGACGACGGCCTGACTCATCTTTCAAGAAAATCTTGACGAGACGTTCACCGATGCACTGGCTGATCTCAAACAGGGTCTTCTGTTCGCCTGAGCCAGTGGGATACTCCATCTTGAAGTCATCACCGTAGTAGCTGTAAAGCTGGAGCAGCGATCGCAGCATCAGCAGATTCACGGGCATCCAGACGGGGCCGCGCCAGTTAGAGTTGCCGCCGAACATGCCAGACGTAGAATCACCGGGAACATAGCCCACTTTGTATTCCTGACCATTGTGGTAGAAGCGGTAGGGGTTCTCCAGGTGATAGCGGGACAGGGAACGAATGCCGTAGTCGCTGAGAAACTCCGATTCATCGAACATATAGGCCAGCACCCGCCGCAGTTTCTTCTCATTGAGAATCGATAGCATCAGGCGATTGCGAACACCGGTCTGAGTTGGCAGGTGAATGTTCTGTGTCAACTCCGGATGCTGAGCAATGAACTTCTGTGCAACCCCTTTGAAATGAGGCAGCTTATCAAATGCCTCTGTGGGAAAGACAGCCACCGCCATCAGTGCCAGCAGCCCCACCATC
>JBIKWV010000771.1:0-3383 GCA_044356135.1 Elainellaceae cyanobacterium | reverse complement strand
GCCGCTTCCACCAAACCATCAACACTTTTGAAACACTACCGGAAAAACGATATTGCGTTTCTCGCTCTAGTGACTGTCGGTTCGCTAACGCTACTCGTAGCGCTTTGGATTCCAAAATCATCCACTTATAGCGTATAACTCCTGCTTATTCCCCCACTGCTAGTAGAAGCTTGAGAAATTAGACACTATATGTGAAAAATGAGCGAACCGACAGTATTTATGGTTGGTGGCGGATTTCTGACCAGGGAATCAGAGGATCCTGGGCAAGACGGCGAGAGAGCTGGTAGGCACCATAGCGATTCAGGTGGCTGGGATCAGAGAAATAGTCGTACTGTCGCGGCCACAGATCCCCCAGGTCACGGAACAAGAAACCGGACTGCCCGACGGACTGCTGCATCAAATACTGGGTGTATTCTGTTTCCTTCTCACGCCGATAAGTGTCCAGGTACTCATCAGTGAGGGGCAGGTTAACGTAGACCAGCGGAATTCCCTGGGCACGGGTGAACTGCACCAGCGCCTGGAGAGCTGCGGTCTGACTGCCCGCCATGCGGAAATCCTCGTAGTCTCCGTCGTACTGCCCTCGTACACGGGCAAATTCCTGATAGTAGGTGGCAGGATTGAAACGCAGGGCAATCGGTAGAAAACCATTGAAATCAATTGGATCTCGACCTTCTTCTGAGAGCGACTGAGTGACCGCAGCCACCGACTGAGGATCGGCAGGCGGAGGGGGAGTGAGCAGAGTAAAAGTCTGCTGGAGCTGATTTTTCAAGCGATCGCGCCCCTCAAACGCAATCGAGATCGTGCCCAGGCGATCGCTCAGCCAGCGGTCAAGCTTCTGGTAGCTGCTGGCCAGAGAAGCCCCGATCCCCCCAGCCCCCCCGTTTTGTCGCCCCCCTGCGGTAGCATCCTGGGGTTGCAGGTCGGGTCGAGCCAGAGTTCCTTCGACCAACTGACGATAGCCTTGAGAAACCGCAATACCGTTGTAGGTCACATCCACCGTGCCGCCGTTAAAGGCACGGGCACCATCCGCCCAGATCACCAGTTTGGGAAGCTGGTCAGGTTTGAGAATGCCCCGCAGGATCAGGTCAACTACCTGGGCAGTCGCACCGTTGATCCCAAAATTAAATACGGTTGCGTCGTTGTAGCCCATTTCCTCAAGAGTAGTCTGGAGGGCGACGGGATCAATCCCCCGCATGGCGCGAGAACTACCGATGATCAGCACATCTGGCGGCCCGGATTCCTTCAGTCGCTCAGAGTAGAGCAGCAGCTTCTCGTCCAGTTGACGACTATTAAAAGTAGGATAGGGCGACTCGCCCGCCAGAATCGCAGCAGTCGTTGTTTGCAACTGCGGGTCTGGTGGCGTGAACGGAAGGGTGGCGGCGATCGCCCGATCCTGAGCTGTCAATCCAGAAAGCCCATCCAGTGGTACTCCAGGTGGCGGCGAAGGGGCAGTGGTTTGGGGATTCTGAGGGGGGGGAAGCGATCGCAACCGATTCATCGACCAATCTGCCTGCACCACCAACATCAACCCGGCAGCTCCCCAGATCAGAGCCAGCCCTGCCGCCCGCTGATGGGTTTTTCCAGGAAGCACAACGGACTCTGAAGCATCATCATCGGTAATAACATCATCGGTGATAAAGAGATGCGTCCCAACTAGCAACCGTTGCGCCCTTTGTTGCACGGCCTCCCAACCCGATGGTGGAGGGATAGCCTCCTCAACCCGCAACGCCAGTTCCCCTGGCCGATCAATCAAATCGCTGACATAGGCAGCAGTAGCAGCAAATTCGGGCGCAGCTTCAGGAACCAGCCGCTGACGTTGGACAAAATCTTCGGCAAAACTCCAGAGGGGGTGCTTCTGGCCAGAACGACGACCATACACTCGCACACCGCTGACGTCAGGCAGGTGGAGTTCTTTGAGAAAGCGGGTGATCGCCGTTCCCACCTGCCGCTGGTCAGGACAGACTGGGGCATCACACATGACGTGCAACAGGTCTTCTCGCAACATCAGTTGAAGCCGTATCCCTCCAGTTGCCAGCCGTTCCTCTAGATTGTCGTTCAGCAAGCGTTTAAGCAAAAATTCGATGGCATCCCAATCCCCCTGTCTTGCCAGGGTCAGGGGTGGTAGAGCCAGACTGGACTGATGGGCAGCAGGCAGTTCGACCCACTCTGCCCAGGTTGGAGTCTCCAGTTCCCCTTCCTGGCCATACAGGGTAATGGCATGAATCCCCTGGGGGATCAGCGGCTCCAGTAATTCTGCGACCAGAGAGCAAGCCACCTGAAGATCCGTAGCCTTGATGGTGTGGGGCGGAATTCCGGTGCAGGTGAGGTGCAGTGTAGATTCGCGGAGCGTTGCGTTAGAGAGTTTCAGGTTGTGGGTCAGCAGTGCGTCGTTGAGCAACCGTGCGATCGCCTCCACATCCCCCCAGCGCGCCAACTCCCGCAGCATCACAGATTGGGGCGTCAGATCTACCCGCAGTGCCCAATCGGGCTGGTCTTCCCCAGCTACCTGAAACAGCACCAGGGCGTCCTGGAACTGCTCCAGGTTGAGCGCCCGCAACTTACGAGCAATCGGCTCTGCAATCAGCGCAGGGTCAGGGCTGTAGTTGGCTCCACAGGTAATCCAGAGTCTGGCGGGGGGCGCAGAGACACGAGTACTTTTCTGGGGACGGTAGTGCGCTTTGACCTGCACGCGCACTGCCACGTCCAGTTCACTCAAGGTCTCGCTAAGATGACGGGCGACCGCCTCTGGATCCCCCTGTTGCGCCCGCATTCGGTTGGTCACCGTTGGAGAAGCCGCCACCAGAGCTGCAACAGCGGTTGTTGCAGTGGATTTGGCCGCAGGCTCCGGCTCAAACAGCTCTTCCAGGTAGCGATCGAGCTGATGCAGATCCAGCGGTGCAGCCCAGACCGCACGGGTCTCCCCCGGTTTCCGCCCATAAACAATGAGCTGGTAGACCTGGGGTTGATTAGCAGGCATCAGGTCATTGAGCTTGACGCGCTGCAATGGCAGAATCAGAGAAGCAAGAACTGCATTCTGGTCAGGACAGGGATCATCCTCAATCAAGACATGCAGATTATTCCCGTGCAGCTTGAATTGAAACCGCGCCGACTCTAGCCCGGTTGCTTCTCGAAACCACTGCACAAGGGGCGATCGCCGTCCTGCGGATGCGTGTTCATTGCTCAGATGCGTCATGCATTCTCGATCTAATAAAAATACCTCATAACCCTTTAGAAATAACACAGATTGGGGATCATGGCTTGTATTTGGGCAGACCTCATCCGCTGGAGCGATCGTTCCCGCATGGCACCCTGTGTTAAGTATTGATCCGAAACCCGAAATCCCAGGTTCTGGCAGGCGCGACGCGACAGCGTCGCGCCTGCCA
>JBIKWV010000770.1:0-3385 GCA_044356135.1 Elainellaceae cyanobacterium | reverse complement strand
CCCATCCACCCATCCACCCATCCACCCATCTACCCCTCCACCCATCCACCCTCGCTATGCACCTCGAAGTCACCAACCTCTACAAACAATTCCCCACCCGCAACGGCACCATTACCGCCCTGAAGGACATCAACCTGCACATAGAAGACGGTGAGTTTGTCTGTGCTGTGGGAGCCTCTGGTTCGGGCAAGTCTACCCTACTGCGACTGATCGCCGGACTGGATATGCCCACTGGGGGAGAGGTACGGGTCGATGGCAGGCTGGTTACAGGGCCGGGGGCCGATCGCGGTATGGTGTTTCAAAGCTACACGCTCTATCCCTGGATGACGGTGGAGCAGAATGTAAGCTTTGGGTTGAAGCTGCGGGGAGTGCCCCCCAAAGATCGATCGCAACTGGTGACCTACTACCTGGAGGTGGTGGGGCTGACTCAGTTTGCAAAAGCGCTGCCGAAAGAACTATCGGGCGGCATGAAGCAACGGGTGGCGATCGCCCGTGCCCTGGTCTCGCGTCCCAAAATTCTGTTGATGGATGAGCCGTTTGGGGCGCTGGATGTACAGATTCGAGAAGCGATGCAGCAGTTTCTCCTGGAGGTGTGGCGGAAGACCAGCACCAGTATTTTTCTGATCACCCACGATGTTGAAGAGGCGGTCTTCCTGTCACAGCGAATTTATGTTCTCAGTGCTCATCCTGGAACAGTGAGGCAGGAAATTCGGATTGATTTGCCACCCGACCGCGATAACAACATGCGGCGGCAGTCGCAGTTTTTGGATTATCGGGATACCATCGTTGATCTGCTGCGGGGTGGGGTTGAAGGCAGGCTGATGAGTCATTAGGTCAACTCACCAACTCTCCATCCATCGGAAATGCAATCCTAAACCGGGTTCCCGCCGTTCGCTCACATTCAATGACTCCCCGCAACTGGGTCACCAGACTGTGAACGATCACCAGGCCGAGGGAACTGCTGTCCTCCCAGTTCAGATCGGTGGGAATGCCGACTCCGTTGTCACTAACGGTGATAATGCCCTGGTGCGATGTCGGATCGCCTGAGGAAGACTCCAACTGGATGTCAATTGTGCCGAAGCGATCGCCAGGAAAAGCGTGCTTAAAGGCATTTGAGACCAGCTCGTTGATGATCAGGCCGCAGGGAATGGCCGCGTCGAGGCTGAGGTTGAGGTCAGTCATCTTCAGATTGACACTGACCTGGTTAAAACTAGCCCGGTATGTGCGTGATAGCGTTTGCACCAGTGCTTGAATATAGTCTCTAAAATTAATCTGAGCAAAGTCAGCAGACTGGTAGAGTAATTCGTGGATCAGTGCAATCGATTGCACCCGGTTCTGAGCCTCACGGAATAGCATCAGGATTTCGGGATCCTCAACTCGACTACTCTGCATCCGCAGCAAACTGACAATGATTTGCAGATTGTTCTTGACGCGGTGGTGAATCTCCTTCAGCATGACTTCTTTTTCTTTCAGGCTGGCCCGAATCTGATCTTCGGCACGCTTGCGATCGCTAATATCGCGGATCATTCCCAGCCCATACACCACATTTTCCATCTCATCCCATAGCGCTGTGGCCGTCAGTTCAGCCCAGAACGCTTCCCCTGTTTTCTTAACGAACCGTTTTTCAATGCAGTATTGGGTGCGTTCACCAGCGACCAACTGCGCAACCAGCACCTCCTCCCTCAAGAGATCTTCAGGATGGGTAATGTCTTCAAAACTCATCTCTGCCAGTTCTGCGGCAGTATAGCCCAGCATGTCGCAGAACAAGTAGTTGACCTGGCGCATGCGACCGATTTCTGAACTACAAATGGCAATTCCCAGAGGCGCATTTTCAAATAAACGGCGAAAGAGTGATTCGCTCTGGCGTAGCGCAATCTCTGTCTGCTTCAGGCGGGTAATGTCGAGCGTGACGCCAAATTCCTTGATGCGTTCTCCCTGGGGATTGAAGAGGAGCCGGGTGCGGGTGAGGTGCCATCGGGTTTCGCCACTGGGTAGGACAACCCGATATTCGCACCCGTAGAATGTCTCCTCCTCCAGCGATCGCCACACCTCCTGGTACACCTTTTCCCGGTCTTCGGGATGAACCAGGTTAAAGAAGACGTCGTTCGTCAATTCTGAACTGATCATCCTGCCCTGTGAGTCCAACACCCGCCCCGCGTTATCTGGATGCAGGCCAAACAGCGCAAAATTTTCGGGTGACCAGTACTGGCGGTTGGTCTGTACATCCCACTCCCAGATCCCCATCCTGGAAAGACTCAGGGCCAGATTGAGCTGAGCCGTGCGCTCCTGTACCCGTCGGTCTAACTCCTGATTCAACTGTTGTAGGGCAATTTCAGCGGTTTTGCGATCGCTGACATCCGCCAGGTATCCCACAATCTCGATGAGTTGACCGCTGTTGTCCCACAGCAATCGCAGATCATCCCGTACCCAGCGGTAGTTCCCATCCTGGTGCAAGAAGCGATACTCGTACTGGTGACGACCCTGAACAAAGAGTGCCGATAGATTCTCAGCAATGGCAGATGCATCTTCCGGGTGAACATGATCGAGCCAGAAACGAGAATCACTGAGAAATTCCTCTGGCGCATATCCCAGGACCTGAGAGACATTGCTGCTGATGAAGGTTGTCCCATAATTTTCATCGGGTTTGCAGGTGAAGATGACTGCTGGAGTCATAGAAAGCAACAATTCCAGTCGTTCCCGAAGCTGTGAATTCTCCAGTTCGGCCTGCTTGCGATAGGTAATGTCTTCGACAACGGATAGTAACCGATGATCACCGCTTCCCGGCTCCTGAACCCGCGATACCGACAGGTTAATCCAGACCAGGTGTCCATCTTTGTGAATCACTCGTTTCTGCATCGAGAAGGAGGAATTTTCTCCAGACAGCAAAGGCTGCAAGGACTGTAAATCCTGCTCCAGATCGTCGGGATGAGTAATATCCTGGAAAGTTCTCGTCCGCAGTTCGGCTTCAGAGTAGCCCACTATCTCGCAGTAGCGTTGGTTCACCATCAGGTAATGCCCGTTTACATCGGTATAGTTCAACCCAATGGCCACCTGGTTGAACACCGATTCAAACAGCGCCTGACGCTCTCTCAGCTCGGCCTCCACAACAAGGTGCTCGGCCTCCCACCGCAGACGATCGCTCTGAGACTGCTGCTGCTCCAACTGATATCGTGCCAGCTCGCGTTCAAGGTCAGCAGTTTTTGCTTCGAGTTCCGCAATTCTCTCCTGGGAAGCATCAGGAGTCGGGGCTTGTTGAGATTCCATAAAGTCAATAGAACATTGCTCTAATCAAGCTTGCTGTTCACACTTTACTGCTTCTCCAGGGTTGGCTAAGGGATCTGCTGTTTAATAAAACCCCAGTTTGCGCCTGGGGCAGCTTTGCTGC
>JBIKWV010000769.1:0-3386 GCA_044356135.1 Elainellaceae cyanobacterium | reverse complement strand
CCCTGATCCAGCAGGGTTACTCACTGGATCTTGGGCAAACGTTTAACCGGGGTTTCGAGATCTTCAAGAAAAATCTTGGCGGTTTTGTCCTTTATACCCTGGTTCTGATGATTATCTTCATCGTCCTGGGAGCGTTTCCCGAGCGGCTGAAACCAGCCGCCACTGGGATCAACATGGTAATCTCTGCGCCACTGATGGCTGGATTTCTTATTGTCGCCTTCAAGCTGATTAAGGGGCAGGCAACGGCTTTTGGTGATTTCTTTCGGGGGTTTGACCGCTTTGTGCCGCTGTTCCTGGCGAACCTGGTGATGTCGATTTTTATCTTCATCGGTTTCCTCCTTCTGGTCATCCCTGGCATCTACCTGGCAGTTTCCTATCTTTTCACCATCCCCCTGATTGTGGAACGCAAGTTCGATTTTTGGGAGGCAATGGAGAGCAGCCGCCGCCTGATCACCAAAAATTGGTTCACCTTCTTTGGGCTGGCTATCTTGCTGTTTTTGCTGAACCTGGGTGGTCTGTTACTGCTGGGACTGGGGGTTCTGTTTACGCTCCCAATTACCTACTGCGTAATGGCTGCCGCCTATGAGAGTGTGGTGGGCGTTAACGGTGACAGCCTCCCGGCGACCGATACCCTGACGGACTCCCTTTAAAAGAGCGTAAGATTGGGAGGGTAGCAGCCTGACCCGGTGGCACCCCACTGAGATGGCAGTTTAAACTGCGGCCTGTATTCACCAGAAACGCTCCCTCCCATGCGCTTCAAACGCCACAGATCTTTTTTTGTAATCCTACTAATGCTCATTGGCATGGGCTATTTCAGCTCCGTCTCCACCCTGGAGTCGGGCTTTTTGCTAAAGAGCCTGGGAATCCTGCTGCCGATACAGGTGGGCGGAACGTTGTATCTGCTATATCTCTACTGGATGGGGAAAATCCCCGGCACCGCCCGCCATGAGGCACTCCAGCAGCGCAATGATCAAGAGAAACTGGAGAAATCTTGATTAGAGCAGCCAAAGCGACAGGCGATCGCCTACGCTCAAGAAAGATCCTCTGATCCGTAACCTCGATCGCGCATCTATGCAACTGATTCCCGAAGCTCCCGCGATACCCCCCCCTAATCCCCCCCAGCCACACACGCTCACAATCGACGTAGGCGGCATGAAGTGCGCCGGGTGTGTGCGAGCGGTTGAGAAAGAATTGACCCAGCAACCGGGGGTCGTTTCTGCGACGGTGAATCTGGCGACGGAGGTGGCGTTGGTTCAGTATGAAGGGAAAGTCGATCCAAAAGCGCTGGCGCAAAGCCTGACGGAAGCGGGTTTTCCCAGTCAGCCCCGCTGGATTCCCGGAGAGGAGCCAGCAGGGGAGAACATCCAGACCCCGGCAGAGCGGCACCAGGCGGAGGCAAAAGAGCGCAAGAAACAGTTGGCGATCGCCACTCTCCTGCTTCTCTTCTCCGCCATTGGCCACCTGGAGCACTTCAACATTTACATCCCCGGCCTCAGCAACATCTGGTTCCACTGGGGGCTGGCCACCCTGGCGCTGCTGTTCCCCGGTCGCGCCATGATTGTAGACGGCTGGCGGGGTCTGCGTCAAAACGCCCCCAACATGAACACCCTGGTGGGATTGGGCACCCTCACCGCTTACTGCACCAGCGTCATCGCTCTCCTGTTTCCGCAACTGGGCTGGGAGTGCTTCTTCGATGAACCCGTGATGCTGGTCGGCTTCATTCTCCTGGGTCGCACCCTGGAACAGCAGGCCAGAGGCCGAGCCACCGCCGCCCTCCAATCTCTCCTCGCCCTCCAACCCGCCCAGGCTCGCCTCATCACCCTGGATCCCACCCAACTCGCCGCCCTCCAGCAGTCCAGCGATTCCCCATCACCCACGGGTACGGACGAACGGTCGTTCACCCCTACTCACCATTCACCATTCACCATTCACCATTCACCATTCACCGAAATTCCCGCAGATCGCGTCAAAGTCGGCGAACTGCTGCGGGTGCTGCCGGGTGAAAAAATTCCTGTAGACGGTGAAGTGATCGCCGGACAAACCACCGTCAACGAGGCAATGCTGACGGGCGAATCGCTGCCCGTATCGAAGCAAGCAGGGGATTTTGTGGCGGCAGGCACACTTAACCAGAGCGGCGTCATTGTGCTGAAGGCCACCCGCACCGGACAGCAAACGACCCTGGCACAAATCATTGCCCTGGTGGAGACCGCCCAGACTCGCAAAGCTCCCATTCAGCGACTGGCGGATCAAGTGGCGGGCTACTTCACCTACGGTGTGATGGCGATCGCCCTCCTCACCTTCCTTTTCTGGTACTTCATTGGCATTCCCCTGTGGCCTGACCAGGTTCCCCACTGGTCGATCTCGATGAATCATGGCCTGATGGAGCAAACTCACCTGCACGGGACGCACGCCACACCCCTACTCATGAGTCTGAAACTGGCGATCGCCGTCCTCGTTATTGCCTGCCCCTGTGCCCTGGGACTGGCTACCCCGACTGCAATTTTGGTTGGCTCCGGCGTCGGTGCAGAACGAGGGCTGCTGATCCGGGGAGGGGATGTACTGGAAAAGGTACATCGTATCCAGACGGTGGTCTTTGATAAAACGGGAACTTTGACGACCGGACATCCGACTGTGACAGATTGCCTGCCGCTGGAGGGTTTAACTGCTGACAAACTGCTGCAACTAGCTGCCGCTGTTGAGAGCGGCACCAATCACCCACTGTCAGTTGCGATCCAGGAGCAGGCCCACCAACAGGAGTTGCCGCTGCTCTCAGCTCAGGCGTTTCAGACCCATCCAGGTTCAGGAGTGTCGGCAGTAGTGGCAGGTCAGCAGGTGATGCTGGGCACGGAGCGGTGGTTAGTCGATCAGCAAATCGCCATTCCCCAGGACATCTCCCCCCAGGCACAGCAGTTGGCCTCAGCAGGCAAGACGCTGGTCTATATCGGGGTCGATGGACAATTCGCGGGATTGATTGCAGTTCAAGATACCCTCCGTCCCGATGCCGTGGCGACCGTGGAACGACTGCGACAGAAAGGGCTGCGGGTGATGATGATGACGGGTGACCAGCCTGCGGCGGCAGGGGCGATCGCCGCCCAACTCAGCATCCCTGAACCAGATGTGTTCGCGGGGGTATCTCCCCAGGGCAAGGTGAAAGCAGTTGCCCAACTCCAGCAAGACGGTCAATCCGTGGCAATGGTGGGCGATGGCATAAATGATGCCCCTGCCTTGGCGGAGGCCGATGTCAGCATCTCGCTACACAGCGGAACGGATGTGGCAATGGAGACGGCGGAGATTATTCTGATGCGCGATCGCCTCTCGGATGTGGTCGATGCCATTGACCTGAGCCAGACGACATTCAACAAAATTCGTCAAAATCTGTTCTGGGC
>JBIKWV010000768.1:0-3388 GCA_044356135.1 Elainellaceae cyanobacterium | reverse complement strand
GCGCGCGCCGCGCGGGCCCGGCGGCCGCGGGGCCCCCCCCCCCCCCCCCCCCCCCCCCCCACCCGCAAAACTGAGCTTGGAAATTTGCAAAAGTGGGATGCTCCCAGCGCCCCCAAGTAGTTGTTGCGACTCTCAATCATGGTCTGAGCCGTTTTTTTGGGTGCTGATGGCATCAAAGGCAAAGACCACCCCCTCCAGTGCCATCTGTTTGATGAAAGCAGGCAGCGCCGTGATTTCATTGGTTTTACACGACACCTCATAGGGTTCGAGGATTAGCCCACGCTCAATGATGCAGGCCGTTCCCTGTAATCAAGTCATGTACATCATGGGCAGCCTGTTTTAACGGGCCAGTCAGGCCCGGATGCTGCGTGCCCTGCGGCAGGCACCGGATGAGACAAAGGCCATTAACGCGATTCGCACTCATCTCGACCCCACGCTGGCTCCCATTCTGGAGGAGGACGAACGATCGAGGTTCTACAGCCGAATCTTCCAGCGATTACAACAGATGCCCCCCAAACGAACCCAGATCGAAAAGGAGGATGTGTATGGGGCGATCGCCAGTTTCTGGCTGGTCTTCCTCTCCACCCTACCCGCCATTATTCCCTTCCTCTGGATTTCCGATTTTCACACCGCCCTGAGAGTATCCAACGGATTGTCTCTGGCGCTGCTATTCATCGTCGGTTACAAATGGGCGAAATACACTAACAGCAACCGCTGGATCGCGGGCTTTGGGCTATTGTTGTTGGGGGTAGTGCTGGTGGGGGTGGCGATCGCACTGGGTGGATGACATCAATGACTACGGGTGTATACCCTGATGGTAATCGCCAACAAAGGATATTAATACCGCTCCAGCAACAGCTTTACCTCATCCTCCAACTCCATGCCTTTGAAATACTCCCACTCCGCCCTGCGAACCGCCAGAAACGCTTGCGCCAGTTCCTTGCCAAGTGCATCTTGCAGCAGGGTGTTTTGTGAAAAATGGGCGATCGCCTCCCCCAGATTCTCAGGTAGGCGGTCAATACCTCGCTGTTCTCGTTCTTTCAGGGGAAGGTGGCCGGGGTCGATGCTGATGGGGGTTCCGGGCGATCGCTGATGCCGAATACCGTCCAGACCAGCGGCGATCACGGCTCCCAGCGCCAGGTAGGGATTGGCGGAGGCGTCAACGGTTTTAAGCTCAAAGTGGGTGGGGGATGGCGGATGGGGGTTGCCAGGAACTCGCACGGCAGCCTCCCGGTTGTCATAGCCCCAGGCGCGGAAGGCACCGCTCCAGAAGTGGGGTTGCAGGCGGCGATACGAGTTAGGGCTGGGGGTGGTGACCGTCATTAGAGCGGGGAGATGGTGCAGGATGCCGCCGATGAAGTGTTGGGCGATCGCCGAGAGTTGACCGTTTTCTCCAGGAACAAGATTTTGGCCATTTTGCCATAGACTTAAATGCAGGTGACAGCCGTTTCCGGCGTGGTTGGCGAAAATTTTGGGGAGGAAGGAGGCTTTTAGCCCATGCTGAAGAGCAATGCCTCGGATCGTTTCACGGAACATCACCTGCCAGTCCGCCGCCTGGAGGGCGTGGGTGTAACGGATTGAAATTTCCTGCTGACCGGGGCCAGATTCGGGATAGTAGCGCTCGACGGGAATATTTTGAGCCAGCAGGGCTTCGGCCATATCGTCGATGACTTTATAGTTCAGGTCCATGCCCAGGGTGGACGCGAAAACGGTGCGATCGGCGGGGGTCAGGATTTCCTCGGGTTTCAGCAGGTAGAACTCGTGCTCAAAGGCAGCCATGATTTGCAGTCCCTCGCCCTCGGCGGTGGCGATCATGCGCTTGAGGAAATGGCGAGGGCAGAGTGCCCAGGGTTGGCCGTTGACCTGGAGGTTCGCCATAACGCGCCCGTGGCCTGGTGCGTAGGGCAGGGGGGTATAGGTGTCCCAGTCGGGGGTGAGCCACGCTTCGCCGACGGGGCCAAGGCCGCTGTCGGGAGCTACCGCATCGTACATCACGGGGATGGCCTGTTGTGCCATAGAGATACCAATGCCATCGGTCTCGTGTTCTTTCAAGAATCCCACGTGGAAGGCTTTGCCTCGAACGATGTTGGCGTTGTCGCACCAGAGCAGACGCACGAACCGTACTCCCTGTTCTTTCAGCGTTTGCTCTCTATCAACGGGAATGGATATTTGCATCGATTGCTTTTTCATCACCGTTCATCACCCAGTCAAAGATCGCAAATAATTGTAGGGGAAACTTCGGTTCAGCATTCATGCTCTCTTTAATCAGCGAACATTCTTGCTTTGGGGGGAAGGTAGCCTTCTACAGTCATCCCTCCTCAGCTTGCAACAGCGACATGCGGTTTTCGGTCTATATTCCGCCTCAGGCACAGACGACTCCTGTCCCTATCCTTTACTTTCTGTCGGGGCTGACCTGTACGGAGGAGAACTTTATGGTTAAAGCAGGTGCCCAGCAGTTTGCAGCGCAGTATGGGCTGATGCTGGTTGCTCCTGATACCAGTCCCCGCAATTCGGGTTTTCCTGGGGAAGAAGATAGCTGGGATTTTGGGACTGGGGCAGGGTTTTACGTTGATGCAACCGAAGCTCCGTGGAGTAGCCGCTACCAGATGTATCGCTATGTAACCACCGAACTTCCGAGGCTGATTCAGGAGAATTTCTGGGTGAGGGGCGATCGCCAGGGAATTTTTGGCCACTCGATGGGCGGTCACGGTGCCCTGATTTGTGCCCTTAAGAATCCCGATCGGTATCGCTCCTGCTCAGCTTTTGCCCCGATTTCGGCTCCCAGCCGCTGTCCCTGGGGAGAAAAAGCATTTTCAGGTTATCTGGGGAGCGATCGCGCCACCTGGCAGAATTATGACGCAACCGAGTTGGTGCGAATTTCACCGTTCGGACGGGAAATCTTAATCGATCAGGGAACCGCTGATTCCTTTCTGTCCACGCAATTGATGCCGGAGTTATTTGCCCAGGCGTGTGCCGATGTGCGTCAACCTATTAATTTGCGGATGCAGCAGGGGTATGATCACGGCTACTATTTCATCGCGACCTTTATGGAGGACCATATCCGCCATCACGCAGCCGCGCTGTGTGATTGAATGGTGTGAGTTCAATACCAACGGCTCGATTGCATTCTCCCTGACCCCTCTTGACGAATCCCCCCATGACGTTAATTAACTCAGTCGGACTCGCCGCCGGGATCCTGACAACTCTTGCCTTCCTGCCACAGGTTTTCAAAACATGGAAATCACGCTCCGCTAAAGAGATCTCCCTCAGTTGGTTAGTCACTGGAGTTTTGACAAAAAGTGGAGGCTGGGAGATCGGGGAGGGCAAGTAGAAAAGCCCCTCAATGCAGCAGCATTGAGAGGGAATGGCAAGTCCAACACACACGAGT
>JBIKWV010000045.1:0-11893 GCA_044356135.1 Elainellaceae cyanobacterium | reverse complement strand
ACTGCGGCAGGCCAGTCCCTCAACTACCCCAACGACCCGCTGTTCCCGGTGACGGTGCAGTTGGACACCTCGCGCGACTCCCGCAAAGTCGATGCCGTCAGTCGGGCTGATGTGCCAGAGATTGAAAAAATCACCGGATTTCTCTCGCCCAAAACGACACAGCTCTCTGCAGCAGTGATCGGCACCCAGGAAGACGTTGCCTCCCTGCGGGGATTTGCCCGTGATTTTGAAGCCGCTTTCCCCGGTCTGCACCTGGCGGTAGGCAACGAACTGGCCCACAAACATTCCACCAATCCCCAATCGCAGGATGACCCGGAGGAGCAGGTGAACCGACCGCTGTGGGCTGTCCACTTTGGGACATCGGGCATCAAATACGACATCAACGAGTCCTATCCTTTCTTCTTCTCCCCGGCCCCCCTGGCCAATGTCCTGCTGACGGGCACGGTGAATTTGCAGAGCTATCAGAGCGGCAGCGCTCTCCCCCTGGTGGCCGCAGAAAGCAAGCGGATTGAAGCGATTGATCTCAACATCGTAGCCCGCGATTTCCTGGTGGCTGTGGAGGAGTTTCTGGACCCGGCGATCGCCATCCCCGCCGCCCAGCTCAAGCCCAATCGAGTCAACGATATCCTGCTGGCCAAAGAGAAGATTGCCGACGCGATTCATACCCAGGTGACGAACATTCTGGCGCAAACGGACAATACTGATATCAGCGATCGCCGCAAGATCGCCGCCGATGCCCTGCGACAGAAGCTGCTGCTAAATCTGGTGGAAGGATTTGATATTGAAACGATCATCCAGTATCAGGTGCAGGTGCAGGTGGCCAATGTGCCGACCGGGGATGCAAAGTGGAGCTTTGAGCGATCGCCCCGACTGGTGGGTCAGCCCGTGATCCGGAGCCTGTACAACAGTGAAACCGGAGACCCGCTCAAGACCAGCGAATTTAGCTTTGCGCTGTCGGACGCCAAAGTGCCCCTGAGTCCCGGCAATTCCTATCTCACCTTCTTCTTTGACACCAAATCCCCTGAAAAATTTGAAAACGTTCAACTGGAGCTGATTTTCCGGGTGGATGAGATGGAATACGATATCACCGACGTTCCTGGCATCAATAGCTACCAGGCGTCCTCCTGGTTGAATTTCATTCTGCCGATTGAAGGAGAACCCACGATCGACAACGCCAACACCATTGGTAGAGTCGATATTCCCGTTCCCCTGCGCACCTATCCCATGCCGCCCTCGCTGGTGCTGCACCGGGCTGAGCCTGACCCCGACAGCCTGAAAGTGCTGGAGAAAATCCGCGAATGGCAGTACACCTTCGTGTATGAACATGTGGACGTGGCCCAGGACGATATCGAGGCCACACTGTACAAGAACGAATCCCCGCTCGGCAGCACCACTGACGCTGCCAGCGTTAATCTCAGTCCGGCTCAGCGACCGCTGTTTGAGGCGCTGATGAATTTCTCCACGGTCTACCCACAACTGCTGCCCGACCTGAACAAACTGCTGGAACCCAATGCAGCAGCCAGCACAGCGGCCATCGGTTCAGCCATTGAGGCGATCGCCACCCTGATCCAGTCCGTGGCCAATGCGTGGCAGAGCTGGCGCAACCAGTCCATCTCAACCCCAGCCCCATCTACATCAGCGGACTACATTATTCAGGAGGAAACCCCGCTGGATTCGCCCACCGAAAAACGGATGACGATCATTCGGAGCGATCGCAGCGACCCGTTCCCCACCCTGATTGTGCCGCAGTACAGTCAGCCCAACCCCACCCCCATCCCCCCACCCGGTAGCCCCGATACCCGCGTCGTTTACCGTTTCTTCCAGAAATCTCTGGAGGAGGCTCAGAATGACCCCGTGTTTGGCGAATCCTCCATTCCCGATTACGTCCTCAGCATCCCCGACCTGGATGTGGTGCAGCAGCAAAACGCCTGGGCCGCCGTTCGGTTAACCCGCAACAAAAATCTGGTGCTGCTGAGCCGCGAACCCAAAATTTATCGCCAGACCAACCCGGCCTTCGTCTTCCAGACGCCCGATGTGCGCTTCACCAACCCGATCACCCCACTGCTGATCAACCCCATTCGCTGGAACGTTGCCAGCCTGAACTCCCCCGACGGCACCGCTCAGAAACGTTCCCTCACGGACCACCTCCAGGTGATGTTCGACACGCTCCTTCCCAACCGTGCCGAGAAGCCCTACGACCTGCGCGTCGCCTGCCGCTATGCCTTTTCCCTGGCCCGCAATGCTGCGAACGAAGACCTGCTCTCCACGCTGCCCGTCTTGCTGGGGCCACGCCTTGCGATTCCGGTCGGGGAGGGGGGGCGATCGCCCTTGATCACCCAACTGCGGGACGATCTGGCCCAGGGCATCCGCATCTGGCGGCGCGACACTCAGCCCAATGAAACGGGCGCAATGTTCATCTTCAGCGTCAGCCTGTTCTCCAATCTGGCAAGTGATTCCAGTGATGCCACCAACCTGCCACTACTGCGGGTAGATCACCTGGCGATTTATCTGAAGGATATTGCAACCCTGTAGCCATCGCCGGGGCCTCGCTGTAGTATGTAATGCACCATACTGTAAGACGCAACTTAATTAGGGCAATAGCATTGTGGGGCGGGCATCTTGCCCGCCCAGAACACCGGGCAGGCAAGGTGCCCGCCCCACACAATACTCTGTGCTTGCCCCACTCTAGCTGTGTCCAGACCAGCGTGCAGACCATCCACTAAGCTCCCACAGGCCGATGCTGAACATTCCTCAACTCCTCGCCGACGAACTCTCCCTCAAGCCCTTCCAGGTGGCCAGCGCCCTGGAGCTGTTTGCCGAGGGTGCGACCGTCCCCTTCATCGCCCGCTACCGCAAGGAGCGCACCGGGGAGATGAACGAAATTCAACTGCGGGAACTGGCCGATCGCCACGCCTACCTGACGGAACTGGAGGAGCGCAAAACTGCCATTCTCAAGTCGATTGGCGACCAGGGCAAACTCACCGACGACCTCCAGCAGAAGATCGAGACCTGTCTGCTGAAAACCGAACTGGAAGACCTCTACCTACCCTACCGCCCCAAACGCCGTACCCGCGCTACGATTGCCCGCGATCGCGGCCTGGAACCCCTGGCTCAGTGGATCGAATCGCTGAATGTCCCCAACGCCCCCGCCGCATCCCTGGAGGAAGAAGCCGCCAAATACATTGATGCTGAAAAGGGCGTCAAAACCGCCCAGGAAGCCCTCCAGGGAGCCTCAGATATCCTGGCAGAAGCAGTAGCAGACCGGGCAGACCTGCGGGCGCACCTGCGGCAGTATTTCACCGAAGCGGGCGTGTTCACCTCCAGAATCAAAGCCGACTTCCCCGAAGGCAGCACCAAATTCGAGATGTACCGCAGCTACCAGTCAAAAGTCAGCGCGATCGCCCCCCACAACTTCCTGGCCCTGATGCGCGGCGAGACCGAAGGCATTCTGGAAGTGGCGCTAGACTTTGACGAAGACCAGGTGCAGGACTATCTCACGACAGAAGCCCTGCGGGCCAAAGCAAAACCCGTGCGGGACTTTTATCGGGCGATGCTGAAGGATGCCTTCAACCGCCTGATGAAAACCTCCCTGACCGGAGAAGTCACCGCCGAAAAGAAAGCCTGGGCCGACGGCGAATCCATCAAGACCTTCGAGGAAAACCTGCGGGAACTGCTGCTGGCCGCCCCCGCCGGAATGAAACCCACTTTGGCGGTTGACCCCGGATTTCGCACCGGCTGCAAAGTAGCGGTGATCGACCAGACCGGAAAATTCCTGGAGTATCAGGCCATCTTCCCCCACACGGGAGACAACCAGCGAGTGAAAGCCGCCCAAACGCTCAAAGGACTCATCGACAAATACAAAATCGACCTGATCGCCATCGGCAACGGCACCGCCAGCCGCGAAACCGACACCTTTGTCGCAGAAGTCCTGAAAATCACCGACCACAAACCCCTGAAGGTGATCGTCAACGAAGCCGGAGCCTCCGTCTACTCCGCCAGCGAAGTGGCGATCTCCGAATTTCCCTCCCTCGATGTAACCGTGCGGGGAGCCATCAGCATCGGTCGTCGTCTGCAAGATCCACTGGCGGAACTGGTAAAAATTGACCCCAAATCCATCGGCGTCGGACAGTATCAGCACGACGTCGATCAAAAACTTCTGAAAAAGAAACTGGATGAAACCGTTGAAAGCTGCGTGAACTTCGTGGGCGTTGACCTGAACACCGCTTCAAAAGAGCTACTGAGCTACGTATCGGGCATCAACTCAGCGATCGCCAACAACATCGTCGCCTACCGCAACACCAACGGCGCATTCACCAGCCGCAAAGAGCTACTCAAAGTGGCAAAACTTGGCCCCAAAGCCTTCGAACAGGCTGCAGGCTTCCTGCGGATTCGCGGCGGCAAAAATCCCCTCGACAACACCGCCGTCCATCCGGAGAGTTACGGTGTCGTGGAAGCGATCGCCAAAGATCTCCAGGTCTCCCTCGAGCAAATCACCCGCGTCACCGACCAGATTAAAACTGTCAGTCTGAAAAAATACGTCACCGACAAAATCGGCGAACCCACCCTGCGCGACATCCTCAAAGAACTGGAAAAACCTGGACGCGACCCCCGTGCCCAGTTCACCTACGCCACCTTCAAAGAAGGCATCGCCGAAATCAGAGACCTCAAACCGGGCATGGAACTGGAAGGCGTTGTCACCAACGTCGCCAACTTCGGAGCCTTCGTCGATATCGGCGTCCACCAGGACGGCCTGGTTCACGTTTCCCAGCTCGCCGATCGCTACGTCAGCGACCCCAAACAAATCGTCAAAGTCGGCCAGGTCGTCAAAGTCCGCGTCCTGGAAGTCAACGAACAACTCAAGCGCATCAGCCTCACCATGCGCTCCGGCGAAGCGCCTCCTGCACCCAAGAAGGCAGGCGAACCGAAGTCAAAGGGGAGTGTCCTCAGGTCAAAGGAGGGCGATCGCTCTTCTAATGACAAAACTAATGACAAAACCGAAAAAACCGCCACCCTGGAGGACTTGAAGGCCAAATTTGGCCGCAAGCGGTAAGAGGATGTTTGAAGAAGTAAGGCGTGTTTAACAGCGGGAGATCCCCCCTGGCCCCCCTTAAAAAGGGGGGAACTGGTTTCAACAAACGTCCTCTAACGAGTCTGTGAGCATGAGACTTTACCTCGATCGCACAAGAGGCAGAGCCTCCCGAAACCCGTCCCCATGCTCTGCCTGGAAACGAGGGAGAGAAGCCTGTAACGAGGCAACCTTTCCCACCCAAGACTCAGCCCTTCCTCGGTCGTGGGTAACCCGCTGTGGGCTGTCGCCCTCCCACGAACAATCTGATAGTAGGGGGTTTGGGGGACGCTTCATCCCCCAAGCGGGGGGTTTGGGGGGTAGGCTACCCCCCAAGAACCTGGTTCGCAGCCAACCCATCAAAGCAATCAACAATCAATTTCTCGAAATCCTTCAATCGATGAATTGGTGAGAAGGGACGTGGGCTACGCCCACATCCCTTCTCACCAATTACCAACAAAACAGACGACCTCGGTAGAAAAACTCCACCAAAATCGCCTGCAAAAGTCATTCGACGGTTGATCGTTCGCAAGGTTTGTAAAAATGACTGTAGGAATTTTTCCCAAAAAGAACAGTCAACTTAGATACAGTTGTTATAACAACTGCTCCCCCATCCATGACGTTCCTCTCCATCCTCTACGGACTGTTTCTGCTCAGCGTGCTGGGTCTGTTCTGGAATGTCGAAGGGCGATCGCTCAAACTCCTGGTTCTGCTCATCGCCAGCCTGATATTCTACAGCTCCCTGCAACTGCAATACATTCCCCTGCTACTGGTGATGACCTACATCACCTACCGCCTGGGGATGGCCCTCAACACCCCCGTAGACTGGCGACTCGGAACCGAAAGCTCAGAAATTGCCCAACACGACTGGAACCGTCGCCGCCTCAAAGTACTCACCCTTGGCATTGGCCTCAACATCTTGCTGCTGGTGGGGTTCAAATATATCCCCTTCCTGGTATCCTCCGTCGGCACAGCCCTGGGCGCACCCGCCGTCCAGCAACAGGCCGACCTGATCGGCGAACGGCTCATCGCCCCCCTCGGCATCAGCTTCTTCGTCTTTGAAGCCATCGCCTACCTGATCGACGTTTACCGGGGGGCACCCGCCACCTACAGCTTCCTGGGATTCGCCAGCTACAAACTCTTTTTCCCAAAACTCATCTCCGGCCCCATCACCCGCTTTCACCCCTTCGACACCCAGATCGACACCCTCAAACTCCCCCTGGCTCCGCAGTGGGTCGAAGGACTCTGGCTGATCGCCTGCGGAGCCGTCAAAAAACTCCTGCTGGCGGATCACCTCGCCACCCTGGTCAACCTCAGCTTTGGCAACCTGCAGCGGGCGGGTAGCGGCGACCTCTGGCTCGCCATCTTCGCCTACGGCCTCCAGCTCTACCTCGACTTCAGCGGCTACGTCGATGTCGCACGCGGCAGCGCCCTGCTCATGGGCATCACCCTACCCGAAAACTTCAACTTCCCCTACCTCACCACCAGCATTGCCGACTTCTGGCGGCGCTGGCACATGACCCTGGGGGACTGGCTCCGCAACTACCTGTACTTTCCTCTGGGTGGCTCTCGCCGCGGTCTGTGGCGCACCTGCCTGAACCTGATTATCGTCATGCTGATCGCCGGAATCTGGCACGGTGCTGCATGGGGATTCGTCGTATGGGGAGCCTTACACGGTCTGTTTCTGGCCATTCACCGCCTGACCGACGCCCTGTCCCAACGGTTGGCCACCCTGGCAACCTTCTGGAAAAGCTTACCGGGAACCCTCCTGGGCTGGGGCATCACCCAGCTTTCGGTATACTTTGCCTGGATCTTCTTTCGCCTGCCCGACCTGGAAGACTCCTTCCTCGTTGTGCAGCGCCTCTGGGGGCATCAGGCCGACGCCCAATTCGCCCAGAAAATCTACGACGAAGCCCTGCAAATGAGCCGCTATCACCTGACGCTGATGCTGTGGGCGCTGGTGGGAGCGATGGGCGTGGCGTACTTTGTCCAGCGAGGGCTGAAGGTAAAATTAAATTGGGTGGTCAAACTCCTGCTGGTGCCAGTTTGTCTATACCTCTCCTGGCTCCTGGCTCCCAACGAAAGCCCACCCTATATCTACTTCGAGTTCTAACTGGAGTTTTGACTATTTTTCCTATAGCGCCACGAAACGCTCTCGTAGAGAGCGTTTCGTGGCGGACTTGATTTTAGCGCCGATTTTTCTGAAACCCTGGCAGCGTCAGCATTTCAGAAAAAATCGGCAGATGATGAAAACAGGTAGAAGTGCCGGGAAATTTCCCCAGCAGGATGTGGGCGGAGCCATAAAGCGCCGGATCTAACGGTGGTGCAGCGGTAGGGTAGGGTTGTCGCTGAGCAACAGGCGAGTCTTTTCCTGTTGATCGTTCTGGTCGTAATAGGCGCGGTAAAGCGCAACTCCCGTCGTTGAGAGCAGCAGGGCGATCGCCGGAGCTGCCACGGGCAGCCATCCCTGTTGAGTAAACACCAGAACCATCGTCCCCCCCAGCACTCCCAGCGCCGCCACACCGCTCAAACCCAGCACCAGCGGATGGCGAATGAACCAGGCTAATCCACTGCCCACCAGCGCCCAACCAATCATCCACAGGGCCTCCCCCCAGTCGGGCAGATACCAGATAAGGGATTGCCCATCCAGCACGGCGCTGAGAATCTGGCTGGCCTGCTGTCCATGTATGACGACGCCCGGCATCTGGTGGTCGGTGCGTCCACTGGCGCTGAAGGGGGTGTAGAACAGGTCTTTACCGCTGGGGGCGACGGTGCCAATCAGCACCATTTTGTCCTTGACCCATTCGGGCGGCACCTGATTTTGCAACACCTCCGTCAGGGTCACCTGTCGAGCCAGGGTGTCGGGCGATCGATAGCGCAGCATCACCTGATAACCGCTGGCGTCAGCATTCTGATAGCCACCTGAAGTCGGGGCAAGCGGTGGAAACAGGACGTTGCCAATTTGAAAAACACCGGGAACTGCGGGTTTCTCAGGCAATTGCACCCCCTGAGCTGTCAGATAATTCAGCGAGAGTCTCAGCGAGAAGGAAAGGAGTGTCTCCTGCTCCGTAGAGCCAAACATTAGATTGCGGCGCACCACGTTGTCTGGATCGACCGCCAGATCGCTAAAGCCAATCTGATCGGGGGAAACCCCTGGCGGTGGGGGAATACGACTGGCCGGACTGGTGCCCAACTTATGGATGGCGACTACGTTTGGCTTCTGTAGCTGTTGCAGTAGCGCAGCCTGTCCCGGCTCCTGGGGCAGGTCGCGGTGCAGGTCAAGACCGATGACGCGGGGGCTGCCCTGCTGGAGTTTGGCGATCGCCTCTGCCAGGGTTGCATCCGATGGGGTAGGGCGCTGTAACGTCTGCAAATCGGCTTCCGTAATGCCCACCACCAGCAAACGCGGATCGGGGGGCTGGGCCGTCTGCAGGCGGGTAATCTGGTCGTAGGCGGCCAGTTCTAAGGGTTCCAGCCAGCCCAGTTGACGAATGCCCAGAAGCAACGTGGTGGTGGCAAGCGTGGCAATGGCACCGACCCGCAGGCCAGATTTGAGGCGATCGCGCCAGTGCTGTGGCTCGAACGGTTGGGTCAGCCTGCGCAGGGACTCTGGCAACAGCAAATGGGTGGGGATGTCGGTCGCGTTGGTGGGCAGTTCCGATAGGGTTTGCAGTGCCTTCAGAACATCTTCAGCGGACTGATAGCGCAGTCGGTAGTCAGACCGCACCATCCGATCAAGGATAAACTTTAGCCCCAGACTGACAGTGCTTCGATCCTGCCAGCGGATTTCTGATGGGGAGGGATCTTCCGACAGATAAGCAGGCTGTAGCCCTGTAACCGCCTGGATCAGGGTCATTCCCAGCGCGTAGATGTCACTGCAATAGCGCGGCTTTCCCATCAATTGCTCAGGGGGCGTGTAGCCCTGGGTGCCGATTCCTACGGTTAGAGCGGTTTGTCCCGGCGGCATCGTCATCTGGGTGTGCAGTTCCTTGACGGCCCCAAAGTCGATCAGCACGATCTTGCCGTCTTGTTGCCGACGAATCAGGTTGCCGGGTTTGATGTCGCGGTGGATGACATGGCTCTGGTGGACAAATTGCAGGACAGTGAGCAGATCTTTCAGGAGGGCGATCGCGCTGTCCTCGTCCAGGGTGGAGCGGCGATGTAGTTCGTCGCTGAGGGACTGTCCTTCAATGAATTCCTGTACCAGATAAAACTCGTCGTCTTCCTCGAAAGCGTCGTAGAAGTCAGGGATTTGATTGTGTGTACCCAACCGCCTGAGGGTACCGACTTCAGTTTCAAACAGCCGTCGCGCCACCAGCAGAAATTTGGCGTCCTGGCTCATCGGCTTGAACTGTTTGACGACGCATTGGCGGGGGAGTTCGGTGTCTTCTGCCAGATATGTCTGGCCAAAGCCGCCCGCCCCCAGGATGGTAATAATTCGATATCGACCGCCCAGCAGGGTTCCCAGCATGTCAGACACAACCGCGATGTAAAGATTCTGGCATAAGCAGGTAGGATGTCGGCTAGTGTTTGGCCAAAAATAATAAGTAAGTGGGCGTGGGAAAAGTCGAAACCCCAAAAGCTGTTCCGCCCTTCGACTTCGCTCAGGGCGGAACAGCTTTTGGGGTTTCAAGCTGAATCGCGCCTACCGACTTAGAGCCAGGAGTGGTACAGTACATCCTCGGACGATGTGAGGTTGCCATGATTACTGGAACGACAAAACTGCTGGGGGTGATTGGTCATCCGGTGACCCATTCGCTTTCGCCTGTGATGCACAATGCGGCGATCGCCCACCTCCATGCTGACTATGTATATCTGCCGCTGCCTGTGGCCCCGGAAGACCTGGAGAGGGCGATCGCCGGGTTTGAGGCCATTGGGTTGCGCGGCTTCAGTATCACCATTCCCCATAAGCAGGCAATTATGCCATTTCTGGCTGAGATCTCGGAACTGGCAAAGGCGGTGGGAGCAGTGAATACGGTGGCCTGGACAGAGCGTGGCTGGATGGGGACGAATACCGATGTGGTGGGGTTTCTGGCACCGCTGCGATCGCTCCAGCAGGATTGGAGTCGGTGCAGTGCGGTGGTTCTGGGCAATGGTGGCGCGGCGCGGGCTGTGGTAGCAGGCTGTGCGGAGTTGGGGTTTGGCAGGATTCAGGTGGTGGGGCGGAATCCGGAGAAGCTGAAGATGTTTCTGAACAGTTGGGGTGGTTCAGAACTGGCAGGAAATTTGTCGGTTTATCCCTGGGAGAGTCTGCCTGACCTATTGCCCCAGACAGCGCTGCTGGTGAATACGACACCCATTGGGATGCATCCCCATACAGAGGAATCACCGTTGACCCAGGCGGAACTGACCGGGTTAGAGGAGGGGGCGATCGCCTACGACCTGATTTATACCCCCAGCCCCACCCGGTTCTTGCAGTATGCAGAGGCGGTGGGGGCGATCGCCATCGACGGTTTAGAAATGCTGGTGCAGCAGGGGGCGGCAGCGCTGGAGCTGTGGTTGGGGCAACCCGCTCCTGTGGAGGTGATGCGGCGATCGCTGCGACAGCATTTGGGTTTTCGGATAGGTTCTTAAAGCACTTTTAACACTCACAGGATAGATTAAGAATCACCGTTGGATGGCGATCGTGGCTCATCCTCCAGTCACCCCATCGCGCATCTATGGGTCAGCCAAGTCTGCTTATTCTGGCCAAAAATGGAGATTCAGGGGCGATCGCTGCCTACCTGAGCTATCTTCTGGCCACTGCTCAAATCCAGGTGGGGGCAGACTGGCAGGGGGGAATTCTCAACCTGCGGTTTGAGGCGGCTTCAACACCCGACGCAGAGACGTTGACGACGTTTGCGCGGCAGCAGCTTCGCCAGCTCCAGATTGAAAAGGTTGACCGGGTGCGGTTGTTTGGCTACCAGATAGGTCACCCTGCTCCCCTGTGGAACCGCTGGATCGACATTGCTGACAGCGCTTCAGAAACCGCGCTGCCGGATCCTGGAATTTTCCCTGAAGGTCTATCCCTGGCTCGCAACGGCACCACCCCAGCATCCGATGCTGCCTTCCCGGAGGATAGCTCCAGCGTCGATCGCTTTCTGGTGTGTGGTCTGGGTAGTCTGGGGCAGTACTGCATTTTTAACCTGAAGCGGTTTGCCCTGCGGGAGTTTGAGGTGCAGATTACCGCCATTGAAAAGCACCTGCCGGGTGAATGGGAGGTGCCGAATGTGCTGGACTATCTGGCGGAGGAACTGATTATTGGCGATTGTTGCAATGACCAGACGCTGCTTCAGGCAGGGGTGAAAGCGTGTCGTGCCATTCTGCTGGTGACGAGCAACGAAAGCGTCAATATCGAGGCAGCGATCGCCGCCCGTCGCCTGAACCCCCAGATCCGCCTGATTGTGCGTTCCTCTCGCCACAGTCTGAATGAACTGCTGAAACACCAGTTGGGCAACTTTGTGGCGCTCGACCCCAGCGAACTGCCTGCTCCAGCTTTTGCTCTGGCGGGATTGCAGACGGGGATTTTGGGCTTCTTTGATGTGGGGAACTGGCGATTTCAGATTGTGGAGCAGCAAGTCCAGGCCAAGGACCCCCGCTTTGATGGATTGCCCGCTCATCTGTTGCACAAACAGCGCTACCGTTTACTCAGCCACCTGCCGTTAGGGCAGCCACCCTCAGACACGGGTTTCCCAACGCCTGCAAGGGCCTTTTACCAGTGGCAGCCCGATACCCGAATTCAGATGGGGGATGCGATCGCTTTTATCGAGGTGGTTGATCAGGCTCCAAAGAAGCCAGCGAACCACAGCAATCACCCCCGACAGTGGCTCCAGCAGCAGTTGGACAACT
>JBIKWV010000767.1:0-3396 GCA_044356135.1 Elainellaceae cyanobacterium | reverse complement strand
TCCAACTGAACCTTTTCACGCACCTGGCGAGCCAGAGCCAGCCCCAGGTCTGTTCTGGCCCTGGTCGAAAATTGGCGGCGGCGCTGAAGGTAGGCCCGAATCGTTGCAAAGTCTTCCGGCGAAAGGCTCTCCAGCTTTGTCAGTTGCGGCAGCTCTTTGGCCAGAGCTTCCCCCTCGTTTGAAAGGGAGAGGTCAGGCTTTGGTGACACAAATGGTTCCTGTATGACCAGCGTTCCTGCCACCAGGTCACCGATCCGTTTCTCCTTCTGGCCCAACAGAATCAGCAGTGCCCCTGCAAACAGCAGGTCATCGATCGGGCGCAGCAGCGATCGCAGCACCGCCTGCGACAACCCCACGGGCCGCCCATCGTCTCGAATCACCCGAATGTTGGTCAACCGTTTGCCGGGGGTCTGCCCCTGTCGCAGCGTTTCGAAATAGATAAAGTAACCCGTAAACAGGGCAAAGCTGATCAGCAAGCCGATCGCCAGCGACCAGGGCCAGGTGCGGCTGTAGGGAATGCCTGCATTGTTCAGCATCTCCAGCGCCTGATTCGAGAGAAACAGCCACAGCAGAATGAACCCGGTGAATAGAAAACCCAGAATCGTGTAGTCGAGCAGTAGCGCCAGGGATCGATTGCCAATCCCTGCGAGGGTAAAGTCGAGTTCCACACTCTCCGGCGTCTGCAGTTGAATGGCGTTGAAGAACCGGGTGGCCTCGGCGGGAGGAGGGGCATCCCCGTCCACAGGAACGTCAGGCAGGGCCAGACCCAGACCTTCCCGTCGATTTCGCAGGTCGTAGTACATCACACCCTTAATTCCCTGCCACAGGGGCATCAGGACTACCCCCACCACCAGACTAATCCCCCAGCTCGACAGCATCGACAGACTGGCAAGTGCAGGATTGCCGTCCCGGTTCATTATGCTGATCGCCCCCTGCGATGCAATCGATGCAACCTGCACAACCACTTGCAGCGGCAGCGTCACCAGAAAGGCTGCTGTAAAAGCCAGACCAATCCGTACCACTGACCCCGTTGTCAGGTCCCAACTGCGCCCAATGCTCTCCGTGGCAGTTGTGTTGGTCTCAATGGCCAGGGGCACCTCTGCCAGGGAAAATCGGCTGGCGAACCAGATAAACCCCAGCGCCACCGCCAGAATGATCAGTGCCACCAGCAGAGCAGCGATCAGAATGGGAACCGGGTTTTCAAAGGGGCTGTTGGGATTTGTCAGCCATGCGAAACCTCCCATGAAACCTACAACGACCACGATCGCAATCGCCGCAGCGAAGTAGGCGGCAGTCGCGATCCCCATGAAAATCAGAAATATCAGCAGGTAATTGCCCAGGAAGCCCCACTGGCGCGATCGCACAAATCGCTGCGCCGTATCGATGGGTTCAGGCTCACTGGTCAACTGAGAGAACGTAAGGCGGCTGAGGGCTGCGGCAGTAGACAGGAATCGCACTACACAAAACAGCGTTAGCGCCATCCAGGCGGGAATCAACAACCCCAGCAGCGCGTAGTAATTTCGCACTGCCAGGAAAAAGAGTGCCAGAACTGCTCCGGTGATGATGGGAACCATTGCCCATCCGGTGGCAATCGCCGATAGTTTGAAGAAAGGCTTGAAGTTCGCCCGGTAGACGCTCAGTGACACATTGACAATATTGCCTGCACTGAGGGGCTGAAGGATGCGGGGACTGGGAGAAGCCATTGATGGATGCTCCAGGTGAAGGAAAGTTTCCGCTGTGGCGGGGGAACACTTTGGACTGACGCGATTCTAATTTATGCTGAAAGCGATGCCCAGTCTTCCCCTGAGTAATTCCCCAAAAAGTGAATGAACATTCAGCGCTGGATTGCCCGCCGAGAACCAGGCTGGCGGCAGTTGGACAATCTCTTGAAGCGGGTCGAAAAGCGCGGCCTGAAGTCTCTTGCCCCGGCAGAAATTCAGCAACTCGCCAGCCTCTACCGCTCCGTCTCCGCTGACCTGGCGCGAGCACGCACCCATCAGGCGGGGGAGATGCTGATCAATGACCTGCAAAAGCTGACCAGTCGCGGCTATTCCCAGGTGTATCAGGGGTCACGGCGGCAGGAGTGGCAGGCGGTGCTGGAGTTTTATCGACATGGTTTTCCGGCAGTCGTGCAGCAGTCCAGGGGCTACATCGCCCTGGCTTTTGGATTATTCATTCTGGCCTGTCTGGTGGCCTGGTGGTTTTCCTGGCGTGACCCTGCCTTTCTGGAGTTAATCGTGCCGCCCCGCATTATGGAGCAGGTGCGCGATCGCGGTGAACTCTGGATGGGTTCGATTCTGGGGGTGGAACCCTTTGCCTCCAGCCAGATCATGATCAACAATATCCGCGTCTCGTTCGCAGCACTGGCCGGAGGCATGTTTGCGGGATTGGGGACGACCTATATTATGTTGCTGAATGGGGTGCTGATTGGGGCGATCGCCACTCTGGTGGGTCAGAACAATCTGGCGATTCCCTTCTGGGCCTTTGTCTTTCCCCACGGTTCCCTGGAGCTTCCGGCGATTTTTCTGGCAGGTGGTGCAGGTTTTCTGCTGGCCAGGGCGATCGTTTTTCCGGGGCGCTATCGTCGGCTGGACGCCCTGAAGCTCTACGGCAATCAGGCGGCGCAGCTCATGTTTGGAGTTGTTCCCCTACTGGTGATCGCCGGAATTATTGAGGGATTTTTCTCGCCCAATCCTGCGGTTCCCGATCTATTGAAGTATGTCGTGGGGACGGGGCTGTTTGTGGGGTTGATGTGGTATCTGGGGCGATCGATTCCGTTACCCCCATAAGCCTCACAAAGTCTGCACCCTGCGGGGAATCTTCACCCCAACTGCTCCAGTGCCCAAGCTTCCTCTGGCGGCAGATACGTTAGACGCTCCGCGTTTTCATTCAAACCTCTCGCGTGACTGTTCTCTAATGTACGAAGTCACGGGAATTTATAGCGCCACCGAACGATTGGAATTTTTGGGGTAAAGGATTGGGGAATCTGCACGCGTGCAGCCAGGTTCGCCCAACTTACAACACCATCAGGGCTGGCCGGGTTTGACTGATAATACTCACATTCGGATCAAGCGCATCGCCAACCCTGAATAGCGCATCAAACACCTGCTGATTGCCCAGCATACTGGCTCTCAAGAATAGGCCACTCCATCGGGCGATCGTTGCCGTTGCCGTTGCTTGATCGATGGTCGGACGATTTGGCTCACGGAGGGGGTTATCTTCATTGGTGATGCCATAGTGATTTGCCCCTGCAACCGTGATCAGCGCTTTGGGTGGATTGAGAATTTGATCGTAAGTCGCTCGGCTGGCAGCAGGGAGCGCCACACTATCCAAACTTCCTTCAATTAAGCCGATTGGAATGTTGTCATTGGCGATCGGAAGGAAGCTGCCCGTGAG
>JBIKWV010000764.1:0-3402 GCA_044356135.1 Elainellaceae cyanobacterium | reverse complement strand
CGAAAACTAGGGTTTTACTGGGATTCTATTTTATGGCAAGCCCCTGAATACCTATCTGAAAGCCCAAATTTCGGATAGGTATTTAGGCCGGGGCACTCCCCTTTACCCGCCAGTTTCCGGGATAATGACCTGAAGGTCTTGTTATTCCTGGCTGGCGAATGCGCTCAAAAGTCATCTCCCTTCTCCAACAAAGCACCATCATCCTGCTTGCGTTCGCTGGCGTCATGGTCGGGGGGATGCTCCTCAATCCGGCCAGTTTCACCAAATTTTTCTTCTACCCGACGGTTGTTCCCGTTGAGAGCCGAAGCCTCAGCTATTACTGGGATGTTGGAAGTTACGCAAGCCTTGCGATTACGCCGTTGTGTTCAGCCTTCTATCCGCTCTGGCCCGCACTCATTCGTCTGCTGTTTGCCCCTGGCAATCAAGATGAAGCGGCTCGCTACTTATTGATCACAGCAACTTTTCTATTCATTCTCTCCATTCCGCTGCTGGTCTTCGTTCTCAGGCGGATCACCAGAGACAGGTTTTTAACTCTGTGGATTGCCCTGCTGTTTACCCTCAGCCCGATGGCCATCTTTCGCGTGATCGGATACACCGAAAGCATTTTTTCGGTGATGGGTCTATGTCTGGTTGCGCTCCTCTGCCAGATCCCCCCCCGGCGCTTTGCTGGCTATTCATTCGCTGCACTGTTTGGCCTGAGTACATTCATGTCATTAACTCGTCCCGCTCTGATTCAAATCATCGGGTCATCAGTTGCGTCTCTAGGCTGTCTATTTTTACTGGATTCCTTCTCCCAGAAGCCTCTCAATGGCATAAAAATTCCCAGGCTGGAATATCTCCAACGGTTTTATCAGCGCCATCAATTCTGGGTTCATGCCACAGTGGTTCTCACTGCTGGCGCTTTAGTCGGTTACTCCATCTACGGCCTGTCCTGCTGGCAGGAGAACGGCAATTTCTTCAGCCCCTTTGACCAGCAGAAATACTGGGGAAAGCAGTTGCGGTTTAGCCCACTGCTGCTGTTTTCCTCACGATCGCCCTATACTGACCTGCTGGCACTGTATTTTCCCCCGTTTCTGACAGCCCTGGCCGTCTATCAGGTCTTACGCACAATTGTTCGATCTAATCCTGAGAAAATACCAGCCTGGTGGATGGATTTGAAACTCATACCGACCCGATGGTCTACACTTCTGGCGTTCTATCCACCCCTCTGGATTGCGGTTCATACGGTGTACAACTGGCGATCGCGCACCTCCCATCCCAGCCAGAAATTACCAGCACCAGTACCCGATGCTGCTCAGTCTGATCCTCCGGCGTTTCCCCACTGGTCAAACTGCTACGGCTTCTGGTTCTCCCTGTGTTTTGCCCTGTCCCACTGCGTCATTGTCTTCTTCTCCCAGGGTCGCCTGTTCAGCCTGGGACGGTTCATCTTCGGCCAACCCTTTGCCTTTCTCGCCCTCGCTTTTCTGGCCACTGGCTTCAGCCGAAAAGACCAGCGGTTTGTCCTGCCCACGTTGTGTGGAATCTCCGCGCTTTTTTTACTGGATCAGTGGATCCGCTACGGCTCTCACAGATGGATGGGGTGAAATCAATCACTCAACTGCCCTATCCAGGTCTCCAAAATCCCAGCAGACCCGTACCACTCTCGACCAGGCCGAGGCGAGTGAATCACGTTCTCCAGCGTCAGGTTCTCCGCGCCCTCCAGGTGAGCCGACTCGACCGGAGTAATGCCATCGCCCCAGACGTTGCCCCTGCCGCAGGTCAGCTCATAGCTGCTGTAGGCAAACCAGGTGCCCAGCTTGCGATTAGCGCTACGCGCAACTCCGAAGGAACCGCCCAACACCGACTTCCCCGCCACGCACAGATAGCGCACTTCCGGGTGAAACGCACCGGGATAGTTCCCATTCACAAAGTCCAGATTTCTCCGCGTCCAGCGTTCCTGACTCGTGTGGGGCGTACCCAGCGTCACCAACGTGTGAACAACTGACTTGCCATTCCAGACTCCGGTACCACTGTCACCCCTGTGGATCAGGTAGGGCACCTCACCCAGGTAAATCCGTGAGATCCAGCCGCCCGCCGAGTGACCGACGAGGATGATGCGATCGCTTCCCGTTTTCTCCCTGACTGCCTGTACTGTGGCATCCAGCTTATTCAGAATTGGCGACACCGAACGGCCCCCCAGCGTTGGGAACCAGTCGCTGCGGCGCAGGGGAACTGTGACGGCAGAATAGCCCAGCGCCGCCAGTCCCTCCTCCATTGGACGGTAGGGGGCCGCGCCTGCAAGGTATCCCGGCAAAATCACAATTGGCAGTGGCATCTTGGCAGTGGCATCTTGGCAGTGGCATCAGTGACGGGCTGCTTTCTGTTCGTCTTTCGCCAGATCGCCCACCCAATCCAGAATGTACTCGTTCACCAGGTGGGGCACCTCATCGTGGGGGCAGTGACCCACGTCGGGGATGGGCACAAATTTGACGCGATCGCTCTCCACTGCCGCCAGTTCGCGGTAGGGGGTTGCGCCCGTAATCGGCGTCCAGGGGTCAGCCTCCCCCCAGAGTACCAGCATCGGCTGCTTCACCAGGGGCAGCAGCTCCGTGGGACTGGGGCCGGGAGGCGCGGTGAGAATCGAGGCAAACACCTTCTGAGCGCCAGGATCGCAGGAGGGTTCGTAGATCAGTTCGACCAGCTCATCGGTGACGGCGGCGCGATCGCGGTACACCTGCTGTAGCGTGCTGCGAATTCTGGATTTCTGGCGCACCTGCTCAAAGATGAATGGCCCCAGAAACTCTGAACTGACCAGTGCGGTAAACGTTCCCATAATCACCCGCAGTACGGGATTCAGCTCTTCGGGACGGTGGTTCAGGCCACCGGCGGCATTCAGCAAAACGCCCGACTTTACGATTTGCGGATGGTGGGCCATCACCATCAGGCTCAGCAGCGCTCCGATGGAATTCCCCACGAAGACGGCGGGTTCCTGGACGTGATCCGCCCAGAAATCCTTCAGCAGTTCTTCCCACAGTTCCAGGCTGTAGCTGATGGGCGGCTTATCAGAACCGCCAAAACCCAGCAGATCGAGGGCAAAGACGCGATGTCCCGCCATCGCCAGCGCGGGCATATTGTTTCTCCAGTGGCCGATGGCCGCACCAAAACCGTGGATCAAAATGATAGGTGTGCCCCCAGTCCCGGCAACGGCGTAACGAATGTTATGTCCTTTCCAGTTCCAGTTGAGGGGTTCGACGGCGCTGGTTGCGATTCGTTGCTGTGTTGTCACAATTGATTTGAAAAGACTTTGACCTTCTTTATGATACCGCTCTCTGCCCTAAGGAAGAGACAGCCATAGAGAGATGCTCTAAGTAAGTGGGCGTGGAAAAAGTCGAAACCCAAAAAGCTGTTCCGCCCGCGCAGCGG
>JBIKWV010000765.1:0-3402 GCA_044356135.1 Elainellaceae cyanobacterium | reverse complement strand
TTCACAAGCACTTCCCCCCAATCCCCTCCTACCCCCACCATCAGGTACATTAAAATCGACGCACCCCATCCACCTATGCCCTCCGATTGGCTCTATCCCTACCCCACGCTTTACCCAGGAACCCTCATCAAACGCTACAAGCGCTTCTTTGCCGATATCGAACTCGACAGCGGCGAAACCATCACTGCCCACTGTCCCAACACAGGTCCCATGACCGGAGTTCTGATTCCCGGTAATCGCGTCATGGTCTCCAAAAGCGATGACCCCAAGCGATCGCTCTCCTACACCTGGGAACTGATCGAAGTCAACGACAGCGCACCCACCTGGGTTGGCACCAACACCGCTTTGCCTAATCGCGTGATCAAAGCGGCACTCACCGCAGGTCTGTTTCCTGAACTGGGCGGCTACACCACGATTAAAGGAGAAGTCCCCTACGGACAGGATCGCAAGAGCCGGATTGATTTTCTACTGACGGGAGAAGGTAACCGTCCGATTTATGTGGAAGTGAAAAATACCACCTGGGTACAGGGAACCCTGGCGCTCTTCCCCGACACAGAAACCACCCGTGGGCAGAAGCACCTGCGGGAGCTAACCGACCTGCTGCCAGAGGCGAGAGCGGTAATGTTGTACTACATCAACCGGGGGGACTGCACCCGATTTTCCCCCGGAGACAGTGCAGACCCCGTGTATGGGAGGCTGTTTCGGGAGGCGATCGCCCGTGGTGTCGAGGTTCTCCCCTGTCGATTTGATATCTCTCCAGTCGGGGTGAAGTACTTAGGTCTGGCCTCGCTAGAGTTGGCGTAGTGGATTGTCAGAGCAAGTTGACCCACAAGATACGTTAAGATTTTGTTTGAAGCGCCGCTGCGAGGGAGGTTTCGCATGGAAGCAACGCAAATTAACTGCAAAGAAGCCTGTAAAAATGGCTGTGTGCTGGGTGACCAGTGCCCCAATCTAGAGTACCGCGACCAGGCTTCCAGGTTTATTCAGGAGACCTCGCTGGATGACATGCTGGCGATCGCTGAAGCCGCCCTGCGCCGCAAGATGACGGAAACGCCGAAGTGGGTGTTTCCTGAAGACGGCATTTCAGAGCAATAAAAGCAATACAGCGTTTTTCACGCGGGTGGGGGACAGGGGGTGTGGGAGCGATTTCCCCACGCAGCTTTCGACGGCTCGAGTGAGCCTCGCCGAACTCCGAAGTCCGAGGGGGCGAACCGTCGAAGCCCCTGCACCCCGAAACCCATCCCTGATTCGCCTGGAAAAGGCTGTAAAAGGTGCAGTATTATTTGTAGCAGAGTCGAGGAGTGGTGTTGTGCTTGACACCGTGGACAACTCTATCACTCGCTACATTCTCACAGCACGATTTCGATATCAGTGCTAGGATTGCGACAGAAGGAAAAACGAGGAAACGAAAAGGAAAGCTCGCTACATGCTCAACGAAATAGACAAGTCGATATCTTTCGATGGAAGAGATATCCGGCTGAAGGTAGGCTTGCTTGCGCCCCAAGCAGGCGGTGCTGTGTTGGTGCAATCAGAAAATACAGCGGTGTTTGTGACCGCAACCCGTGCTGCGGCACGCGAAGGAATTGATTTTCTACCGCTGTTAGTGGATTACGAAGAACGCCTTTACGCCGCAGGGAGAATTCCCGGCGGCTTTTTGCGCAGAGAGGGGCGGCCTCCAGAAAAGGCAACCTTGATCAGCCGATTGATCGATCGCCCCATGCGCCCCCTTTTCCCCGGCTGGCTGCGCGATGATATTCAGATCGTTGCAACCACCATGTCGATGGATGAGCGGGTTCCTCCCGATGTGTTGGCGGTGACCGGGGCTTCAATTGCCACTCTGCTGGCGCAAATTCCCTTCAATGGCCCGATGGCGGCAGTGCGTGTGGGTCTGGTGGGAGACGATTTTATCATTAATCCCACGTATAAGGAAATTGAGGAAGGCGACCTGGATCTGGTGGTTGCAGGTTCTCCTGATGGCGTGATTATGGTGGAAGCTGGCGCGAATCAGTTGCCAGAACAGGACATGATCGAGGCGATCGACTTTGGTTATGAAGCCGTCCGCGATCTGATCCAGGCTCAACGGGATCTGATGCAGGAGTTGGGCATCGAGATTGTCCAGGAAGCCGCTCCTGTGGTGGATTCCACCCTGGAAGACTTTATTACTGAACGATCGAAAGCTCAAATTAAGGAAATCCTGACCCACTTCGAGTACACCAAGACCGAGCGGGACGACGAGCTGGACAAAGTGAAGGAGGCGATCGCCACCGCCATTGCCGAGATGTCTGAAGAAGACCCAATCCGGGTTGCGGCTACTGCTGATCCAAAGGCACTGCCTACCGTATTCAAGAGCGTCACGAAGAAACTGATGCGCCGTCAGATTATTGAGGACGGTGTGCGGGTTGATGGACGCAAGCTAGATCAGGTGCGGAAAATCTCCTGTCGCACCGGAGTTCTACCTCCCCGTGTCCACGGTAGCGCCCTGTTCCAGCGGGAACTGACTCAGGTTCTTTCGGTAGTGACGCTGGGGACTCCCGGCGAAGCACAGGAACTGGACGACCTGCACCCCGATGAACAAAAGCGGTATATGCACCACTACAACATGCCGCCCTACTCCGTGGGTGAAACCAAGCCGATGCGATCGCCCGGTCGCCGCGAGGTGGGCCACGGTGCGCTGGCAGAACGGGCACTCATCCCTGTCCTACCTGAAAAAGTGGACTTCCCCTACGTGATTCGGGTGGTTTCTGAGGTGCTGTCCTCCAATGGTTCCACCTCGATGGGTTCCGTCTGCGGCTCTACACTGTCGCTGATGGATGCAGGGGTTCCCATCAAGAAGCCCGTCAGCGGTGCGGCGATGGGGCTGATTAAAGAAGGGGATGAAGTTCGCATCCTCACCGATATCCAGGGCATCGAAGACTTCCTGGGCGACATGGACTTCAAGGTAGCGGGCACCGACTCCGGGATTACCGCTCTCCAGATGGACATGAAGATCACCGGGTTGCCGCTCTCAGTCATTGCAGATGCGATTAATCAGGCCAGAGGTGCTCGTCTGCATATCCTGGAGAAGATGTTGTCAGCGATCGACCAGCCCCGTCCTGAACTGTCGCCTTTTGCACCACGTCTACTCACCATCAAGATTGACCCCGACCTGATCGGTATGATCATTGGCCCCGGTGGTAAGACGATCAAGGGCATCACCGAGCAGACCGGAGCCAAGATTGACATCGAGGATGACGGTACGGTGACGATCGCTGCTGTGGAAGGCGAGAAGGCCAAAGCCGCCCGCGCCATTATCGAAGGCATGACCCGGAAACTCAGCGCCGGAGATGTCTACGTAGGTAAGGTGACCCGCATTATCCCCATTGGTGCGTTTGTGGAGTTCCTCCCCGGCAAGGAAGGCATGAT
>JBIKWV010000044.1:0-11915 GCA_044356135.1 Elainellaceae cyanobacterium | reverse complement strand
TTTCAGGCATCGAATTCTGAGGATTTCCCTGAACCAAAATGCTCGCCACCTTTTGATTCAAAATCGTTTCCAAATTGGGTAAAGCACTGTCTTGAAGGGGCTGCTGTCTCTGGCGCTCGTATCTAACCGTAATTTCGATCTTAAAGGTCTGCTTATCCAAAGCAGGGTATTTGAACCCTTCTAGAGCAACTGGAGCAACAATCGGTGGATAGGGCAAGGGCAATAGCAAAGTGCCTTTATCGTTGGTCAACCCCCGATGTACCTTTGGCGCGGCTCCCCCTTGATTAGGGATTGTGACCTCTACCAAGGCATAAGCAGCAGGAGCAGGGTTTTCATCTTTACCAATGGCAACCTGAGCCTGAATCACCGCCAGAGCACTGGGAACCGAACGGCTTGGAGCTGACCACAGATCAACCTTATGGGCACCTTTATGGGGCATCGACACCACAAAGGACATTGGTAAATAGCGTCCTTGTAGATCTTCCACATCGATCGCAATGGGACACACATCTGGAGTTGTCTGCCAGATTTGCTGCTTGGGATCATCCTCAACCCGCTCTTCTGGAGCCAGACCAAAAAACGCAAACACCCCACTGGGCGTAGCCCGTCCGACGACCACTTTCCCCAAGCGGGAGGACTGATCATTACTCAACCGCTGGGCCCTGACCTGTAGTCCCTCCACAACCGGACGTCCCATCGCCGGATCCCAAAATTGGATGCCCAGCAAAGTCTGCGTTGCCACCCGTTCCATCGGCATCAGCGTCATGATCGGCTGGCCTCCAATCGCTCCATATCCAACGTTCGGACCTGTACAGGCTCACCCATTGCCCTGTCACGGCGAGAATCGATGCAGACGTTACGCACCAGATAGGGAATCGAAATCTGGTAGCAAAACTCAGCGCTGCTCTGAACCCCCAGCAAGTCCCACAGATGCAGCAGCTCTTCCCCACCCATTTCCCCCAAGATCAGCTCAATCGATTCATCTTCTTCAAACGAAGGGCTGTTAGGGGTTGGACTATTAATGTTGAGTAAGGAAGCTGGAATCACGGGATAGTCTTCCAGGATCCGCAATACCCACCCCAGAAGCCGATTTTGGGTATCCGCATCTTTACCCCAAATCGTCACGATAATATGTAGATCCAGAGGAAGCCTGGTTAACTGACGTCGGCCATCTGCCGAAAATCGCCCTGCTGGAGTTCGATGGGTCAGGTTTGGCAATACCCGATAGAGAAAGACCGAAGCTCCCAATGTGATTTTCCGAAGAGAATTTACATCTACAAAATCGTTGGAGGTATACACTCCAAAAGTAGGATTTGACCGCTTCAATCCTGCCAGTGGTTCATTCGGATCATTTTCATTTATATCGTCCATTTCCGCACGCAAGATACGAGCAATCGTATCGCACATAACACCCGCTGCATCAGTATTTGCCATATTGATAAAGTCAAGCTATCTCAAGCTATCTAATTATTTGAGTATTTAAAATCTACAAATAGAATATGGCTTTGCGAGTTCTATTTCTGCAGATTTTGGCGTATATTTTAAGGCGGGAAGCCCCACGGAACAATGGCTACAGCCCGCAAGGGTTTCCGCCGACCTTGGGGTTAAATTTTTCCCGCTTTAAGTTTTACGCCCTTTTTTCTTAATAAAAGGAGTGTGAAGCAACTCTTCCAAAACTGTTTACAAATAGATGTAAAGAAGGTTGAGTCAAGGAGTCAAGGTGCTGAGATGAGCGATACCTGGACAATCCATCTACACAAGCCTAGCGATCGCTGTACCACAAGTATTATCTCAGGGCTAGAATCTTGCCAAACCATCTCTTTACACAAAGATCAACAAGTTTTGTTTCAGCTTCCCGGATGTAGATAGTCCGCAAGTAATTAAGAAGCGTAAAGGCGCATTTAGAGCCTATCCGAAAACCTGAATTGTCCTGACCACAATGCACGCACAGGCTAGATGGATCATCGCCAAGTAGTTCTCCGGTTTCTTCTCCCATCGAATCAATAACCGTCGAAATCGATTCATCCAGGAATGTGTTCGCTCGACCACCCACCTTCTCGCTCGATAATTCGGAATGTCATGAATCATCCGCTCTCGCTCATCTCGCGGTGGAATATGCCCCACATATCCCCAGGCTTTCAAAATCTCTCGCACTTCTTCATAGTCATAGCCTTTGTCTAAACACAGGTTGCGGACTTTGCCTGCTTCTGTTTCTGATGGCACGATTCGTTGTGATTCCAACGTTATTTCTGTCATTTTCATATCATGTCGATTGGCCCCCTCAATCGCGATGCCTATCGGTACACCGTTGCCATCGGTCAGCACACTCCGTTTGGTGCCAGACTTGGCTCTATCCGTGGGATTAGGACCTGTTAATCCCCCCCCAACGGGGCCTTCACCATTGCCCCGTCCATCGCCATCCACTCCCACTCAATTCCGACCTCGGCGGCATACTGTTTTAACCCCACCTCCCACATCCGCTCAAACACTCCTTGCTTGACCCACAATTGATAGCGATCATGGACCGTACTGGAGGCTCCTAAACATCGAGGTAATGCTTGCCAATGGCAGCCTGTCCGCAGCACGTAGAAAATGGCGTCTAACGCTTTGCGATCATCCATCCTCGGTCGCTCTCCTTTCGGCTTGGGAGGTTCTGGCGGGATCACTGTTTTTAAGCGTTCCCACACTTCATCGGGCAGTCGAAAGTTGGGGTGAATGTCTGTGAAGCTCATCGGTCTCTAAAGGTTCAAACACAACCATGATAAGCATCTCACAAATCTAGAGGTTTTCGGATAGGCTCTTAGCTCGACTTTATCCATTTGAGTCCGGTGCCATTCCCAACGGTGTCTGTAGTGCAGGCGGGAAGCCTACCTTTTTTTGTATATCCCGCACCTGGCTGATATATAGAAAAGTCCAGGGAGGGCTTGGCACACCAGAACCTGCTCCAGGCAGAGGCTCTAGCATTTGGATAAAGTCGAGCTTAGTAGAAAATCAGCCAATCTCATCCAACTGGTCAAGATTGAACTTTTGGATGATCTCCTGCTGCTCCGCCTCATTCAACCAGGCGTCAATCGCCTCATTCACGATCGCATTTACCGAAGAGTCCTTGATACCCGCGATCACCTGCTGAAGGCGATCGGTCTCCTCAGAAATGTAGACCCGGATTTGTGGCTTAGCTGGTTTGGGCACTGGTGAAACTATCTTTGAGGCAACTTACTTATCATCTTCCTTCAAATATCAAAAAACTAGGGATATTGCCTTAACAAGGCACTTGCCATATCATAAACAGTATGAAACATCATCCACTGCTTCAGTCAGTGTAGGGATTGCATCCTTTTCTGCTGGCTGGGAGGTAGTTCTAGCAGTCTGTCGGAGAGAAGGAGATAATCCTAGAATTGAGATGGTGTCAAGGTACCATCTAATGGTACGAAAATTCAAAACCGTGGATTACGAGGCAGTGCTGAAGCAAACGGTGCAGATCGAAGACTGTTTGCTGCCGACCCATCTTGCCCGCTTTGTGGTCCAAACCATCGCTCAACTGGATTTGAGCAGCATCTACAAAGAGTATGGGGCAAAAGGCGGCATGGCGATTGCGCCGGAGGTTTTGTTGGGACTGTTGTTTTATGGGTATGCCACAGGGGTCTTCAGTTCACGGGAGATCGAACGGGCGACCTATTGTGAATTCCGGAATTCACACCTGATCACCTGATCAACCGTCAGCTATCGCTGCACATCCACCGATCTTCAGAAATGGAGGTCGGTTGTTCATTTTTGAGAACGATGGCTAACAAACTGGTAAGCAAAAAATCGGATCTAGAGCAGACCCTATCAACGATCAACCGAGAATTTGGCAATGGCTCCATCATGCGCCTGGGGGATGCCAGTCATATGAAAGTGAAAACCTTCTCCAGTGGATCAACTGAACTAGATTTGGCATTGGGAGGAGGCTATCCGAGAGGGCGCATTCTCGAAATTTACGGACCAGAGAGTAGCGGCAAGACCACATTGGCATTACAGGCGATCGCTCAAATGCAAAAGCTCGGAGGTATCGCCGCCTTTGTCGATATGGAACACGCCCTCGATCCACTTTATGCCGCTGCGATCGGAGTCGATATCGATCAAATGCTGGTCAGTCAACCTGATAGCGGTGAGATGGCAATGGAACTGGTTGAACAACTGGTGCGTTCTAAGAGTGTTGATCTGATTGTGGTCGATTCTGTAGCTGCATTGGTGACAGAGGCGGAACTCCAAGCAGATATGGGTGATTTTCCAACAACTTCCATTGCCTGGTTGATGAGCAAAGCCCTCCGGCGCTTAATGAATTGTCTGCATAGTCAATGCACCGTGATTTTTCTAAATCAACTGCGTTTCAAGATTGGTGTAGTTTACGGTAATCCTGAAACAACCACAGGTGGAAATGCGCTCAAATACTACGCTTCAATGCGATTGGATACTCGCCGGATTCAGACATTGAAACGAGGGCGTGAGGAATACGGCATTCGAGTCAAAGTTAAGGTGGCAAAGAACAAGATTGCCCCACCCTTTCGAGCGGCAGAAGTTGACATGATCTTCGGCAAAGGTATCTTCAATGGCAATGCTCTCAACGAGCTGGCTGCCACCAACGGGCAAATAGACAGCGATTTGCTGCTGTGTCGCTGATGATTTCAATCAAAACCAACCGCGACCCGAAACTGGATTACAACGATCTCCCACAAAAACGACAACTTCCCGAACCACAACGTTGTGGTTCAAATTTCGAGCCAGTTAAGTTAATACTGTCTGAATTCAGACAGTAATTTTTTCTCCCCTAACGGGGTAAAGGGACAGTTCTGATTCCCTTTCGGCAACACTTATGGAACCTGCTCAATTTCATCAACTCAGAAAAGCGCTTGGTAACTTTTACTGGGATAACGGATTTGACACTTTTTGTCACGTAACAGGGTTTGATCCACAGTTTCAACATGCTCAAGAGAAGTGGCAGCAATTTTCAGCTTGCATTCAAGCAATGGGACAACTGGACGATCGCACCTGGGAAACGCTGTTAAAAGCCAGTCTGGCTGCCCAACAAACCGAGCCTCTACTGCCTAGATAGAGACTGTAGCGGCGACAACCGCCGCATAGGTAGGATAGTTATCCCTTCTTACCTATGGCACTTTTTACCCTGGCTGATCTGCATCAGGTTCATCAACATCAACAGCCTCTTTTGGGATTACGCACTCATGAATCAGAATTTGCATTCGATGCCGCAAATTTCCAGTTAGTGATGAAACAACTCTTCTTGGGGCTACCCGTGCAACCTTTGCTAGATGCCCATCCACAGATGGCTGCCTGGGTCGAGGAAATCAAAGATCTGGCTCCAGAGTTGTTCCAGCTAAAGAAGAAGCTAGCGATTGATCGTCCGGTCATCGCTCCCCTCGTGCTTGGTGATGATCCAATCTTCATCCAAGTCCATGTCAACCTAGGTTTTCGTCGCGGAGTTCCCCGACTCTATGAGTGGGCAGTGCGTCAACCAGAGCTGACTTGGCAGGATCGGATCAAGTTATGGGCAACAACGATACATTACGCCTTCCCGCCTGAGTCCGTACAGCTTGTCGTTCTGGCATTGAATGCTACTAAACCCGCGCAAAAGCGTAAGCTGCGCTGGAATTCAATACTCCATCAGCAGACAGAGCGATCGCTGATTCAACTCCTGACTCAACCGCCAGAGCAGACAGCCAATTTCCCCTTTAGCCAAAGCACCGGTTTCGATCTGATTGACCTGGAAGCGATTCCAGAAATTCCTATCTGACCCTTATTTCGTTTCTAGAGCTATGCCCTATCTACTGCATGACCATCACCTACCCTATAACCAGTGGCATCAACAGCGGGTGCTTACACAGCCCAATGCCAGCACAGCGGCTGAACTCTTGGCGCTGGTGACCATTACCGATATTGCCTACGCTCAGGCGGTACTCACACGACTGGCGGGGAATCGGAATCCTCTGGATGCGCTCAGACATACGAATCAACACGAGTTACAGAAGTTGTCCCTAACGCCTAAGCGGGCAGGTCGGGTGATCGCCGCGCTTGAACTCGGTAAACGGCTTTACACAGCATCAGCAACACCCAAAGTCATTGACAGTCCATTCGCTGCTGCCGAGATTCTCAGCTATGACCTGGCATTTATGAGTATCGAAAAGGCAGCGATCCTGGTATTGGATATCAAGCACCAGGTAATTTGTACTGAGATTATTAGTCAAGGTTCAGCGACTGAAACAACGATGCACCCCAGGGAAATTTTTAGAGCGGTCATTCAGGCAGGGGGAAGCCGCTTTATTGTTGCTCATAACCATCCATCCGGCAATGTGGAACCCAGTGTAGACGATATTGCTGTGACCAAGCAACTTCTGCAAGCGGCTCAGACTTTGGCAATTCCTTTGCTTGATCATCTGATTATTGGTAATGGTGCCCACCACTCGATTAGACAATCGACGAGCCTGTGGAGCGAGTGTGAACAAGGCTGAGCAATACCGGCAATTCAGCTTGGCTATCTCCGTGCAAGCGCTAGTCTTACGGACCAGGTATCGTGAAAACTCGTTTTGGGAAATGATCGAGTACATCAGTTTCAACACCACTTTTTGATGACGATGCTGATGCTTCTCCTTCATCTGGAAGTGGTAGCATACGTTCTGCTTCTTCAATCCGTTCATATAAAGCTTGCGTTAATGCATCTACATTTGGCAGAAGCACTTGACTTTCCAAAGCGGCTTTCACTTGTGATTCCCATAAACCTTCACTTTCCTTTGCTCGTTTCTCATCTGCCTTAGAAACGGGAATAATCAGAGGATAGGGAATGGATGCCTGTCCGCCTGAACTATAGCCAGGACTGGTGATCACGCATTTGCCTTGAGGAAATTTGAGAATCTCATCGGCGCTGATCACCGGCATTTTTTGCAGATTCTCACTCCAACTAATTGAGCGGCTCATTTGTCCACCGAGCGATCGCCCCGTTGTTCGATTTTTGATCAGCACCTCTTTTTCACCGTATCGTTTGGAGTAGTCCTCCGCCGTCTTGTGATTGCCGGGGTTAAACAGAACGTGGGTGCTACAGGCAGAGGCGATCGCCCCACCCATCTTGTCGCCGTAGATGTCGTAGAGCTGATCCAGGCTTTGAATGCCCAGGATAAAGCAGGCTCCATTGGACCGGTACTCATTAATCCATTGGGGCAGGCGAGCGAGCTTAATCGAAGGCAATTCGTCCAGGGAGATGACGAGCGGATCTTTGCGGGGTGTACTGAGGTTGCCGACAATCATCAGATGAATGGCGGCGGCAAGGAGTGGGCCGACCACGCTGCGCCGTTCATCATCCAGCTTAAAGACCACCATCTCTCTGCCCTCCAAACGAGTCGGAATGGTGGATTTGCCAATGAAAGCTCGCAGTAGGTCTGCCTGGATAAATGAGGAGAAGGTGCCCGCAGCGGTTGTCAGAATGCCAGAAATCGTTTTTTCAGCATCTTTTGCGCTCAGAAACTGGACAAAGGAGGTCGCTACCCATTCATCCAACCGTTGAGACTGCACGGCGTAATCTATCCGATGCACCAGATCCGGCAGGCGCAATACCGCGTAGAGCATTGCCATATCTGGATAACGAGAACCTTTAACCAGTTGCAGGAGTGCCTTTGCCAGCAAATCTCCGGCTTTGGTGAAAAACTCATCACTGCGTCCTCCGTCTCCCTCTCGGGCGTTGTGGTTGATCACTTTGCCGATCTCCCCTGCCATGACTCCATCTCTCATATCCCGCATATAGTCCAGCGGATTAATCACTCCGCTGAATGACTCTCCAGGCGCAAAAACTCTGACCTGATAGCCATAGCGGGCAGCCATTGGCGCGTGCAGGCGCATCTGGTCGCCTTTTTTGTCGTAGAGCAGGATCGGAAAGCCCTGCTGCATTGCACTTTCAAGCATTCGGTCAATGGTGGAGTAGGTTTTTCCAGAGCCGGGAGCACCAATGACCAGAGTGCCCCGCTCCGCGTTGGGAAACCAGACGGTTGGTGAGCTACCCAGCAGCGTCTGGAGGTTTGCCGTCAGACCGCGCCAGGTGCCTTTTGCCCAGTATCGAGGGGTGCCGGACCAGAGCGTCACTTTATTGTGTTTGCGTTCCCGGATTTGACGAAGCGAGAGACTGGTTGCGAATAACCGCTCCGCAGTGCCGCACAGCCTGCCTGTGGTGATTTTTCCCTTCCTCGATCCACTGACCCGCAGCAGCAATACGACGACCGTTAATCCAGCCAGCATTGTCCAGCCCTGGGGATTGTTGTACTGCTGGAGCATCCTGCTAAAATCAATTGTTGCAATCGGAGGGTTGTCAATCATCGTTTGGGTGGGGCGATCGCATGACACAACTCGCAGTCGGTATCAGGATGTCATACGGAAGGCGTAGAGATTGCTGATAGTAGGGTGTTTGGCAGCCAGCCTAACGGGTGCAGCATGAAAAGGGTATCGACTGACTGGATATTTTTTGATGAGGAATGAGGAAGTTTTAAGCAGCGATCGCATCCTGCACTGATTGCACCGGCTTTTAGGCTAACGCCTTGGTGTTGGGGTAATTCATTTGGCTGGACTGCAATGGTGAGATCGACGAACTCAAGAAATAGTGCTGCTAATTCCACCAGAGACCATCAGACTTCCTCCAGATCTTCAAAATCAACGGCTGAAAATGGCACCCGGACAGCTCGCTCCAGAAGAGCAAAGTCAGCAGAATTCGAGGTTGACCCCGAACTGCTCAGCGATGCCTACAATCAGGTGCGCCGACCGCTGCTGCCCTACGGCATTGTGGTGAACGACAAGCCTGCTGGAATTCTGATTCCGATTGACCAGTTAGAGAAGGCAGGCTGGACTTCCATGCCGGAGGAGGAAGACCTCACGACTGTCACATTTACTGAGGATGTCACGGGTCTTTTGATTACAGAAGCCCGATTGCTGGTGCTGGAGTTTGTGCCTGAATACATTCGCTACAAATCAGATGTTGAGGATCTGGGTGGTACGGTGGTGGGTCTGTATGACGAGTACCGCAACAGTCTGGATAAAAAGACAATGGACGTTTGTTCAGAACACGCGCTGCTGTTTCTCGATGAAGACAACCAGCCGTTGCACGCGGTGCCGATTGTAGTGCGATTTAAGAACGTTGCACTCTGGAGTTTCAAGTCAGCTCGGGAGGAATTCTACCGTGCGCTGGAAAAGACATTTGCTGATTACTTCAAGGTGCCGTTCAGCGGCAAAAGTGACAAGTGGCGGAGCCTGGGGGTGCTGGAGGTTGAGTTCAAAGCGGTCAAGGAAGGCGAGGGCAAAAACAAACACGACTGCTGCAAGACGGTGGCGTATACCAAACCATCGGTTGAAACACTGCCACTGCTCTATTTGGGTGCGTCTACCACAAAAGCGCTGATCTGGCAGCAGCATGATGCGATCGCCGGATTTACTGAACCTCATTCCTTACCTGCCCTGCCAAGTGAGATAGAAGCGGTTGAAGTCGAGGTGTTACCGCCTCACAGGAACGGCGCAACTGGTAAAGCTTTGAATACTAAACCTCCCCGCAAGATCAAACCGATTGAAGAGGAAGATTTTCTGGATGACTTAGAGAACTCAGATGCAGAGTTAGATGATGGGGACTTTGATTTCGATGATGATCTAGATGATGATGACGAGGAGTAAGCCAGTTCATTCCTGTTAATTTTCTGGATCGAACTCTGCTGTGGCGGGAATGGCTGCGGCAGAGTTTTTACTGATTGATGGAGGGTCATTAATTTTTAATATAGCTGAAACTGTAATGCATAAAGAATTCTGAGGTATTAAATACTTCTTGATAAATTACGTGTGTTTTCTTTACTAATACTGTATTTTCTTTGCTGACCCAGCTTCAAGCTCTGTTAAGTTGAGCTATACTCAGGTATAATGACACACCCGTCCGTTAACATGGTAACTGGAGGTTGCCTCTAAGAGTCTATCTGAATAATCCAACGAAACACTATGCATGGTGTAGTTCAACAATTGAAAACCTAATGAAAGTGACTTTTGTGACTTTTCGGACAGGTTCTAAGTGTTTGACTATGGATAGTGCATAGCTTGGCATTATGACGCTATCTGTAGCCATCAAGTTTTCTTGAAACGCTGCAGACTGCTTTAATGCGAACAGAGGGTAATATAGATATAAAGCAAATATTTATGGAGTCTGAAATACCCTACAGAAATTAATATTTACTGAAACTTCTTCTTTCATGTATTAGTTTTGAGTTTTTCTATCTGAGCTTATGCTTCTAAAACTGAAGATGAAGTCAATGGTAAACTTAAGCAGTCTTCCAATTGTAGCTACTACCTGTAATATGTAAACCTTTAACTTGAATACTACTAAATAAAACACTATTATTAGTGGAAGACGATTGTACAAAGTCATCTCTGTTCGTCGATGGAACAAAACCAGAATTCCGCTTGGTTAAAGAAGTTTTCTAATTACCAGGAGTAATCAGATGAAGACTTTAGTAGAGCATTACAAAGAGACCCAGTTTGATTTTCAGAACCAACTCCAGTCGGCAGATAGTATTGCCAAGATAAGCGAAATAGTGCAATCTGAACTAAGACAGCTAGCCAGTATTGATGGCGAGTATATTGGCAGCTTAACTAAGCCACAGGCACGTGTCGCACTCTCTATGCTAGAAGCCTTTCGCCTTTCGTTGCGAATGCTTACTAAAGAACAACCGCAATCGATTGACTCAACAAGCTACATAAGCGATATCGGTGAGCAGGGAAATGACGATTTAACTAATTCGATCAACGGGGTTTTGGGTGGCTTGGCGGGTGGAGCCTTAGGTGGAGCTGTAACAGGTGGAGTAATTGGCGGCACTATTGGCGGAGTACTTGGTGCTTTTGGTGCAACAGTGGTCGTAAAAACAATACACTTTGTTAAGCCTTCTCAGGAAAGTAAAGGTGTTAAGTACTCCACGGATACTCCGATGCATTCAACAGGTATAACTCTAGATAAGAACGAATTATTAACTTATCTTGAGCAGACCTTCGAAGTAATTGATCAAACGGTAGCCGAATATAGCCGTTTATCTGAACCTGTAGAATCTAAACCAAAGCTAGAAGATCACCCGGAAGTGCTGGAATTTATACAGAATTTGATGGGTGAAACACTAGCTTTGGAAACTCAGTTACCACTAATCTTTCAATCAAAGGTAAAAGAGCTTTCCTCAATTCTACGTAAGTATGGAATTCGCACTCAAACATATCAAGAGAATGCTCCTGATACGGTGAAAGAACTTTTTGACTTTGAACCCAGCTTAGACCCAGATTTGCAAAACCATGTTATGGCAAAACCCGCGTTAACTAAAGGGGATCAAATATTGCTTCGGGGAAGTGTAATTGAACCAAGCTTCTTGAAGAAATAATAATAGCTAATATTCAGAGTATATCCTGAATTGAGTCGTGAGTATTGTAGGGTAAAGATGATGCTGGAAAACATAACTGAAGTTATTGGCTTTGACTTGGGTCACGGAGAAACTGCTCTGACTCGTGTTCGCTTGGATGACCGCGATTGCCATAGTGACCCTGAACTCGTTGAACTATATGGAAAGAAGAATCATATAACCGCAATTGGTTACCATCCGACAAAAGGTACCAAAATCGGTGAAGCTGCTTTGATGACTTCAGGCATTATCGAGTCGCATTTAACCTTTAAGAGAAAGCCAAATAGCGACCCAACCTACCAAACGGTTATGCACGATTTTATCAAAACTATATATGACCATTTGGTGGAACAAGGCAAGGTTGAAGGGGATAGGAGCCTTTTCATTGTTGGATGTCCCTCCGAGTGGACTCAGGATGAAACAGTAGTCCAAGCCTATAAGCAAATATTTTCTCAGGCTGGTATTCCACATGTT
>JBIKWV010000763.1:0-3403 GCA_044356135.1 Elainellaceae cyanobacterium | reverse complement strand
TAAATTCTTTCGGTAGCATGCTCATCAGGATTTTTTCAACAATGCTTTCCTGATCTTGCTACTTTTCCTCATGTCTCAGATGGGTAAAGTCCAGCTAAGTCCCTATCCGAAAACCGAAACCCCAAATTCTGGAGGGCGTGACGCTACAGCGTCACGCCCTCCAGAATTTGGGGTTTCGGATAGACTCTAAAGCTTGGAAGGCCCCCGACTGCTTCTGCAAGCTGGATACTGGAGTGACTATTTTTGCGATGCTGCGAAATGCTCTCATAGAGAGCGTTTCGCAGCATTTTTAAGCAACCTGAACGACGGCGATCTCCTTTTTGCAGGCAGACGGTACCACCAGCGGCAGGGGGCGAGCAATGCCATAGCCCTGAGCATAATCCACCCCCATCAATCTCAATTGCTGCAAAATGGCATCGTTCTCTACAAACTCTGCAATCGTCTGAATTTGCATAAGATGACCAATTTGATTGAAGGCATGGGTCATGGCCTGGTGAATCTCGTTGTCCAGAATATCCCGGATGAATTGCCCGTCAATTTTCAAATAGTCAATCGGCAACTCCTTCAGGTAACCAAAAGAAGACATACCGCTGCCAAAATCATCCAGCGCAAACTGACATCCCAACTGTTTCATTTCATGGATGAAGTGAATCGCTTTGGTCAGATTGGTAATGGCAACAGTTTCAGTGATCTCAAAACAAATCACCTGGGGAGGCACCCGATGTAGCTCAAACTGATCCTGCAAGAACTCAACGAACTGATCGTCATTGATACTCTCTCCTGATAAATTAATGGCAAAGAGCGGGGTGTGTCCGGTCACCTGCGATCGCCGCCAACATTCCCGATAATGAGCTGCCTGAGTGGTAAACAGACGATGAATCACCCACCGATCGATCTGGTGCATTAACCCATAGCGTTCCGCCGCAGGCAAAAACGCATCGGGGGGAATGATGGCTCCTGATTCATCGGAGAGTCGTAGCAATACCTCGTAATGCTCGCCGCCCCTGACTCCAGGGCGAATAGGGGCGATCGTCTGGTAGTACAGACAGAATCGGTTTTCCTCAAGCGCACGATTGATCTGAGCCACCCACTGCATCTCGCTGTGGTGCAGCATCAACTCCCGATCGTTCTCCTGATTGAAATGCACCCGATTGCGTCCCTGCTTTTTGGCCACATAGCAGGCTGCATCGGCGATGCTTAACAAGCTGCTGAGGGTATGCTCAGCAGTGATCACCACCAACCCAATGCTGACCCCAATCGTAAAGGTCTGACCCTCCCAGAAAAATCGAAAATTCTGAACCTGCTCCCGCAACAAATTGGCCATCTCCAGCGCCTGATCGGGGGAGTAATGGTGCAGCAGCAACCCGAATTCGTCACCACCGAGACGAGCTAACACGTCTCCAGGGCGGATCTGGGCTTGCAGGAGCGTGGTAATCTGACGCAAAAGCTTGTCTCCGGCTGCGTGTCCACAGGTATCGTTGATGATTTTGAACTGGTCGAGGTCAAGGTAGCAAAGCGCATTCTGTGTCCCTCTGCTTTGAACATCCCGCAGGGTTTGCTTGAGGCACTGTTCAAACTTCCGGCGATTCACCAACTGCGTCAAATCGTCGTGGTTGGCCTGCCATGCCAGTCGTTGTTCACTTTCCCTCAAAGCCGCTTCCGCCAGCTTGCGCTCCGTGATATCTCGAACAACCATGCAATAGACCTGCTTCCCGGCATTTTCGATCAGTGTCGTCGTAACCTCTACGTCGATCAGGCCGCCGTCACGGTGGCGATATCGCCATTCCTCCGCTGCTGGATCTCCTGACTGCTCCTGCTGATCCGGGATAAACGAGTGGTGAGCTGTGACTCGCACATCTTCAAGCTTCAGGGCCATGAGTTCAGCAGCGCTGTACCCCAACAGTTGCTCGAACGATGCGTTGACTTCCAAAAAGGAATGACTCTCGGTATCAATCAGCACAATGCCTTCGGATGCCTGCGCGACCACCGTCCGGTAGCGGGCTTCGGCTTCGCGACGGTCTCTTCCCATTTGCATCAACTGTTCTGCCAGAATCTGGGTAATGCCACCAGACACAATGCCAATGATAACCAGCGTCAATAGGAGCGATCGCAATGTGTACTGCCCCTGCTGGTAGATTTCACGGGGCATTTCAGTTTGCAATACTAGCGACGGTTTACCTGTCAAATCAGGGACAACCGCAAAGCCAGATACGGTTTGTGCATTCTGGGGGTAGACCAGCGCTGGATCACTGGAAGATAGCGATCGCAGCCGTTCGATCGGAGGTAACAGGGTGCTGATTCCTGAAACATTGCTGATGTTGTGAAACGTCAGGGTCAGTCGGGTCGCTTCTGCCCACTCCTGCACGACATCTTGATTCAGGTAGCGCCCCATAATTAAACTCCCCCGAATGGGGCCTTCACCCTGGCTGTTCAGAATTGGCTGAGAAGAAACCATAATCGGCCCCTCCGGCAGCATGATAATTCCTGTCTGTGTGTCTTCTGGAGTGGCGTGCTGGAGCAGGGAGGGATGCTGGTCGATAAACTGGAGCAGTGCCGAGCAGGGAGCAGAAGGCTCGGGAGTAACGTAGCTTTTCCCGTAAACGAGTTTCCCCGTAGCTCCATAAAACAGAATGACATCCACGGTTGGTTGCAACGTCAGACCGTCGGACAGGTTCGCCTTAATATATTCCCTGGATGGATGGTGGACAAATTCATAGGTATCATCCCAGGTAGACCAGTCCAGGTTTTTCCGATTTAGCTCGTTCAGTTGCCGTTGCTGAGCCTCCAGCGCTCGCTCCATATTGCGTTGGACGCTTTGTGTCTCTAAATTGCCATATCCCTCATTCAGAATGGTTGAAGCAGCAACATAAAGCACCCCCAGTAAACTCGTGAGTGTGCCCCAGATGATAAGGCTTGTCCTTTGCCGAAGGGTTATATCCAGGGCATGAGATTTTGATGAATGGGGGGTGCAATTGTCAGGACGACTCAGCCATCGTTTCCAGGGGTGTAACGGGTGAAAAGGCATTGCTCCGTCTCGGTCAAAGATTTCCTGAAAACAAAGCTTTACTCTGCACTGGAGACTGAGCCGATTCATCTCTCAGTTAGGTAGCTTCCAGCACTCGAGTTTGAATAAGCGTTGCATGAGTAAAATTATAGCCTTGACCTCCTGCTGGGGGATTGCGGCGATTACGCAGGGTTTCTTACGCAATACAGCGTATTAATATTTGTCAGTATTTATACCTGCTCACATCCGATCAACAGTGGATCTGGCGGGAGCGTTATACAATTAAGACCCGTAACTTTTTAGTGAGAGCCGCACGGAGCGCGACTCTCACTAAAAAGTTACTCAAGTTATTTTTGTAAGGGTTCTTAGAGCCTATCCGAAAACCCAAATTCCGGCAGG
>JBIKWV010000762.1:0-3404 GCA_044356135.1 Elainellaceae cyanobacterium | reverse complement strand
GAGTCTCCTGTGTGGGTGACGCTAGTTGGCGGCAGGTGCTGTACGCTAGCGGAGTGAATTACATTCTAGTGTACAGTTTTAAGCCTTGTTAAGATTTGTTTCAACTCTGTATCAATGATCGCAGCCCTGTCCAACTGATGATGATGTAGGCGATCGCCAGTAGCAGTGTGCCAATCCCCACGCGCAGCCCCGACTTCAGGGACTCGCTCTTCGCATTCTGGAGTGCCTGCTCTCGGCGGGTGTTGATTTCTCCCTGGAGTTGCCCCCGCAACTGGTCAGCCTGCTGCTGCAAGAAGGGATTGATGGAAGCTGGATTCTTCTTAAACTCGCGGATTTGTTTGGCCTGGTCTTCGGTAATAATCCGTGCCTGTACTGCTTGAGTGATCTGCTCCTCCGGGGCATTGATCAACTGGCTAATCTGGCTGCGCTTCTGTTCGACCTCGGCCTGCAACCGGGCATTCAACTGTTGTTCAGCCTGAGTTGCCTCCTGGGCAATCCGCTGCTGTACGTCGGTGTTGCTCTGGCTGATGTTGCTCAGGTGCAGTGGGAAGAAGATCAGGTACATCAGCCCCAGAATGGCGGCCAGGATCAACACGGGCCAGCGCAGGTCGATCCCCTTGCGATCGCTGACGGTACTGTCAATCCAGTAAGCCGCCATCAGCAGCGCCAGACCCACCAGGGGTACCAGCCCCCGATCGACAATTTGGGCCACTACGGCTACCTGCCACTGGCGCTCACCCCAGAGATAGGGGATCGGCAAAATCAACATATCCACCAGGGCTGACAGGATGATAATGACCCCGACCACTTTGAGGGTACGAGAGGCCAGAATCGCCATGTCAGGGTTGCCGAAAGCTTTGAGGGTCGTCATAAAAATACCAGAACAAGTACCAGGGATTGGGGCAGCACTGATCCCGCCAGGAAATCTATACCAAAGGTCAATTAAACACTATGGCGGTAGATCTGGACAGAACCGCAGGGGGGACATGATCGCCACAGACGATTTCGTAGAAATGGTTATAGCAGACCGCAAGGGGTGAAATCAGGTCTATAAAAATGAGCGACACGGTTAATGAACGACATGAATCGAAACGTTGAAATTTTGCCGGATGTCCCTTCGATCGTTGCAAGGGCACTGGAACTGACACTGGAGCGGCTACACCGGGCGATCGCTGAGCGGGGACAGTTCACTATTGCCCTATCGGGAGGTAGTACGCCAAAGCCTCTGTATGAGGCGATCGCTCAGCAGAATTTGCCCTGGGACAAAATCCACGTTTTCTGGGGGGATGAGCGTTACGTGCTGCCCACCCATCCCGATAGCAACGAAGGCATGGCCCGCCGCCTCTGGCTGGACAAAGTGCCGATTCCCGCTGCCAATATTCACCCCATGCCGACGGATGAAGCGGATCCTGCTGCTGCTGCCGCCAAATATGACGCGCAACTGCGATCGCTGTTCCCCTCGCCATCCGGAGAATTTCCCGTTTTTGACATTATGCTGCAAGGGATGGGGGACGATGGGCATACCGCTTCCCTGTTTCCCCATACGGCGGCTCTCCAGGTGTGCGATCGACTGGTCACGGTGGGCAGCAAAGATGGACAACCCCGAATTACCTTTACGGTGCCCCTGATTAACTGTGCGCGCTGCATCCTGTTTCTGGTGGCAGGGGCAAACAAACAAACCGCCCTGACTCAGGTGTTTGCAGAAGAAGGAGACAGCAACCAGTACCCTTCGCGCCTCATTCACCCGATTAATGGTGAACTCTGGTGGTTACTGGATGCGGCAGCAGGGGAAGTCCTTCAGGTTGAACAAAGCGAATCCCCGAAGTCATCCTGATGTGCAGGGCGACGCTTCGCATGATAATGGAGAGCAGGATAGTATTCCTTTCGCCATACCATCCAACCGATGCCCCAAACGGCATCCCATCGTTCAGCCGATGAGCCAGAGACCTCCATGATTGTTTGTCCCAATTGCAATCATCAAAACCCTGATGGGGCGGTGCAGTGTGAAGCCTGTTATACCCCACTGCCTGTGATGACCACCTGCCCCAGTTGCGGTGCAAAGGTGCAGTCGGATGCTAGCTTCTGTGGCCAGTGCGGCTATAACCTCCAGGCGGCTCCGGCTGCAAGTCCACCAGAAGCGGTCGCCGTTCCCACCATTGCGCCGGATTTTGAGATTCCCGATTTGCCTGCCCCTGACCCACTCATTCCGCCTGACCCACTGGTTGCCTCTACCCTGCCGACTGATCCCCTCAGTGAGGCACCTCCGATGGTGGTTCCCCCAGTGTCACCTCCTGCTGCCCCTCCAGTGGTTCCGACTCCAGTCCCTGCTGTTTCACCTCAGGTCTCTCCGTCTGGATCCAGCCCCGCAGCGACTCAACTCCAGACGCAGACGGCGCGGTTGCTTCACGTTCAGACCAATACTCTGATTGAGCTGCCGCTGAATTTGTCAGTCATTCATATCGGTAAGCCGAACGAAAGAATTCCACCCGATGTGGATGTCTCAGGTTTTCCCAATTCCGAAATTGTGTCGCGTATCCATGCCGATATTCGGGTGGAAGGCGATTCGTTCTACATTGAAGATGTCGGCAGCTCTAATGGCACGTATGTGAACAATTTGCCGCTGCCGCTGGGGAATCGCCATCGTCTGCGCCCCGGGGATCGCATTGCTCTGGGGAAGGGCGATCGCGTCACTTTCCTGTTTCAATTGGCCTAATTATTGTCGGGAATGATAGTCTTGTCACCAGATTCGGGAATGCTTGGGAAGAATTCGCGCCAGAGATAAATCTGTCATGCCGCAAAGCAGCATAGGATAGAAACATCTCTGGTTTGAGAACACTGTTGTTGCTGCGATCGCCCCCTGTAAAGTCAGGCAACCCCAACACGCGAATGCCCCCTCTACCCTGTCCATCTTGCGGCTGTGATTACTCTGTCTCTTCTGCACCCAGTCAAGCAAATTCCGGTACAAGTTTGGACGTTTGAACACCAATCGGTCATTCGGATTGGGCGATCAACTGACAATCAGGTCATTCTCTATAGTGCGGTGGTCTCCCGGCATCACGTTGAGCTACGTCGAATGGGGGCTAACTGGGAGGTTGTCAACCTGGGCACCAATGGCACCTACCTGGACGGAAAACGGATCGACAAAAGTATGGTGGGCGATGGTTCGATCATTCGCCTTGCCCGGTCAGGTCCCAATATTAAAATTCGCCTGGGGATCGATGGGATAGACGATACCCCCACCACTCTGGAGGGCGATCGCCCCTTTGGTCAGCGCTCTGAAGTCCTGCAAATGCCAACTGAGATTACCGAGCAGGGGAGACCGTTTATTTCTTCTCCCGGTTCTGAAGGAGAACTACGTCAGGATTAAGAGCCTATCCGAAAACCCAAATTCTGGAGGGGGGGGC
>JBIKWV010000761.1:0-3406 GCA_044356135.1 Elainellaceae cyanobacterium | reverse complement strand
AAGGCTGCAAAAGAGAAGCTGAAGGCAGAGAAGAAAGCGGCCAAGGCGGAGGCGAAGCGACTGAAGGAGGAGAAGGAAGCAGAAGAGGAAGCCGCTAAGGAAGCGGCGAAGCAGGCGAAAAAAGCCGCCAAGCTAGAAGCAAAAAAAGCGAAGGAAGCCGCCAAGTTAGAAGCGAAAGCAGCAGAGGAGGCTGAAGCGACTGAGGCAGTCCAGACCGAATCAGAAGTCGCCCCAGAGTAATTTGCTTCTGTTCGCAGCGCGAATTCAACCATCTTTGAACCACACCACAGAGTCCCAAAGCGCGCAAAGGCTTTACTCTGAGGCCTCTGCGCCTCTGCGGTGAACCACACTCAGTTCAGCTTATACCGACGAAGGTTCCGGGGTTAGGAGCGATGACTGCAATTCAACAGCGGAAAGAGCCGTTTCATCTGAGTGCGTTTCTTGTGAGCGATGGCCCAGCCGGGTTTCTCCTGAGTTGGGTCGCGGGTTTTGTCGATACTTCTGCATTTATTATTCTGTTTGGTATTTTCACAGCCCACGTCACGGGTAATATTGCCCTGGCCGGGTCGTCCTTTGTCAGTGCCGATGAAGAAACCACGATCACGCGCCTGCTGATGTTGCCCACGTTTATGCTGACGGTGGCCCTCACCTCTCTGCTGGCAAAATATGCCCGTCACAAAAAGTGGTGTGTATTTGCGGTGCTGCTAACGGCAGAGGCGATCGCCCTCACGATTTTCCTGGTCGTTGGCACCAGTCTGTCCCCCGCTCTGCTGCTGGATGTCCAGGAGGAATACATTCTGCCCATTGGCATGTCGGGGGTGGTGGCAATGGCGATCCAGAATGCCCTGATGAAGGAGTCCCACGGCGTTTTCAAAAGCTACATCCCAACGACGGTGATGACGGGAAATACCACCCAGTTAACGATTGACCTGGTGCAGTATGCCACTGCGAAGCTCAGCTCGGGGGAAACCGCTGAGAAGGAGGCCGAGGAAGCGCTGGAACGGCTCAGCCGATTTTTCCCGGTGATCGCAGGATTTGCGCTGGGGGGGCTGGCGGCAGCAGTTTTCGTACTGGTGTCTGAGTCCTGGTGGAGTCTGGTATTTCCCCTGGTGATTATTGCAGTTCTGGCGATCGCTGCCTTTGCCAATCATACCCGCCAATCTTCAACTGCTGGAACTACCCAGATTTCTGGAATCGATTCACTTCAACCCTGAAAACCCCCAATATTGCTACAAGGAAACCCACGATGAAACGCTTTTTAATCTCGCTCCTGACCTGTCTCATGGTGATTTTTTCTACAGGGATCGGGGCAGCCTGCGCCCAGGCCAATACTCTAGCAGTTCTGCCAATGCTGGTCGCTGAGACACCTGCTGAAGCCGTTGGCGATCTGATGACGCAACTGGAGAAAGAAATCCTGCCTCAGCTTGAGAAGATTTTTAACGCGGATCAGCTCGAACAGTTCACATCGGATCTGGCAGAGGGCATGAGTTTTCGTAAAGCGTTCAAATCCCTGGCGCTTACGCCAGAGCAGAAAACTCAGCTAAAGACCTTGTTCAGCTCTATTTCTAAAAAAGATTCGCTTGCTTCATTGACCCCGGAGCAAAAAAAGCAGCTCTTCATGAAGAAGAAGAACATGTTTAAGCCGACAGCGGAAGAGATCTCTGAAAAAATTGATGCGGCGATGAAAGAAAAGGGAATCGAACTGCCAGCAGGTGTCAAGGAAAAGATTGATGCGGCAATGAAGCAGAAAGATACGTTTATCCCGACAGAGGAAGCGATCGCCAAAAAGATTAAAGCTGGAATGAATACGGTGATGGAGAATATGCCGGAGTAGGTTTGATTTGATTCATCATAGTGGTATGAGGACCTACCCCAAGCGGATCCCCGGCTTCTTGAAGAAGTCGGGGACTTCCAATCTGAACTTTAGCTGGAGAAGCGCCATGCTTGAGCGAGCGATCACTCCCGTGAAATTCCTGCTCCTGCTCCTGCTGCTCAGCAGTTTACTCGCCTTTCCCCATCCGGCACAGGCGGGGGGCATGAAGGCGGTGGCGTTTGACCCGCCCGGAGGTGCGATCGCCGTTGCAACCATCTACGAAACCAGCTATCCAGCTCAGAAGCCGCTGATCAAATCGCTCAAACTCAGCAATAAGTTGATGAAGAAGGCGGCGGGATTCAAGGGAGCCTTTACCCTGCGGAGTCAGGACGGTAAACAGGTGATCGCTGTTTCTCAGTGGCAGGATCTGACCCGCTATCAGGCATTCGTACCGACAGCCACAGCCTCCGCGACCACCGCAGTTCCTGCAACTCCCCCGCCCGCTCCCACCCGGACGCTGGTGTTTGAAGTGGCTGCGCTGCAACCATCGATTCAGGGAACAATCCCGGCACTGCGGGGTAAGGAGGCGGTGGTGCAGTGGATGCAGGTGACCCCAAAGACGGCAAAGGGGCAAATGCAAACGCTCCACCTGCTGGAAAGCATAATCCCGGAGGTGCTTCAAACGCAGCCGATTCCCCAATCGATGGTGCTCTTGCAGGGAGTCAAGGACGGTGGACTGGCGCTGCTGACCAACTGGAACTGTAGTGCGCTGTTTGAAGATGTGGGCAAACCTGTGGCGATCGCCCCCAGTAAGGATCTGACCGCGATCGCAGCTATTGATCAACGCCTGTACAACGTTATCAATCTCATTCCCGCTGAAGTGCAGGAAGCGGATCCAAAATCTTCCTGAGGATCTGGATTTTTGACTAAATCGCGCCGATTTGTCCTGAAAAGCTGATGCAGTCGGCTTTTCAGGACAAGTCGGCGCTAAATCAATATGCCATGAAACGCCCTCTCAGAGAGCGCTTCACGGCACTGTAGGGAAACCAGGTAAAACTCCAGGTAGTTCCCAACACAAAATCATCGAATCTAACGGTATACGGTATACAGGTATTTTGCCCTCAAGTGCAGGGATCAACAGCGATCGCCTGTCCTGAAGGTCTACCGGAATGTCGTCTATTGAGGATAAGCGGATACAGATGGCAGAGTTCAATCAAGACGTGGTTGTCGCGGAGAGTGAACCAGAGGTCAGTTTACAATCAACCAGTGAACTGATCTATGGTCTGGAGGATCGGCCTCCGGTGCCTGAGGCCATTTTTGTTGCATTCCAGCATGTCCTGGCAGCTTTCGTAGGCATTATTACGCCGCCACTGATTATCAGTACGACGCTGGGACTTGACCCGGTCAATACGAGCTACATCGTTAGCATGTCGCTATTTGCCTCTGGCCTCTGTACGTTTATCCAATGCAAAAAAATTGGTCCCATTGGGTCTGGACTGCTCAGCTTACAGGGAACGAGTTTCGCATTTCTCGCTCCCATCCTGGGCGTGGGCACCTTTGCATTGCAAGGGGGGCAATCTCCTGAGCAGGCAC
>JBIKWV010000760.1:0-3411 GCA_044356135.1 Elainellaceae cyanobacterium | reverse complement strand
CGGCACGTTCTGCTGCCGCACCAGCAGGTTGTAGACCTCTTCATAGTCGATGTCTACCGCATCATCCCGCAGCTTGATCTCCAGACCAGACTCAGCATCCAGATCGGCGAGGGAAGCCAGACTCATGGCCAGCATTGCCCGACAGCGATCGAACATCATCTGAATCCGATTCATGCAGGGGTGGGGTGGGTAGGGAAAAAGCTGAATCGAAACTTCCCCCAGATCTTTTGCGTAGTCACCAATGCGCTCAAGGTCGCGGATCATCTGCATGATGGCGCTGAGCAAGCGCAGATCCTGGGTGACGGGAGCCTGGAGCGCCAGAAGGTTAATACAGTCAACTTCAATCTGGCGATAGAGCTGGTCAATCTGCTTATCCTGCGGGCCAATGCTGCGGGCCGCTTCCAGATCACGCTCAAACAAAGCTTTGCGAGCCAGAAGGCAGGAGTTCTCAACCAGGGCACCCATACGAAAAACATCTCGCTGCACTCGCCGCAGTTGTCGTTCAAAGTAGACTCGCGTTGGTCGTGAAACTTCCAATATGTCACCCTCTGAGCGATGTAGGGAGCCGGGATACAGCCTTTTCCAGGCGAATCAGGTACGGATTTCGGGGTGCAGGGGTGGCACCCCTGCGTAGGGGCACTGCCCCCACATCCCCTCGACCTTACTAGCGTGAAAAACGCTGTATGAATGAATAAAGTGCAGATTGCTGAACTTTTTCCAGAGAACATTTACCACATTGTAGCGACACATTTCTGTCTTCTGACGCTCATGAACGGTTTTTAGTCACTTTCAGTCATGATTACCAATCGCATGAGCTTGCAGCAGCGTATTGATAACCCGTTCCAGTTCTTCCTGCTGGAGATTAGACCCAGAAGGGAGGCAAAGACCGTACTGAAAAAGGGATTCTGCGATCCCCCCTCCATAGCAGGTACAGCCTGCAAAGATCGGCTGCAGGTGCAGTGGTTTCCAGACAGGACGGGCTTCGATCTTCTCCTCAGCGAGGGTCAGACGTAGTTGCTCCCGATCCATGCCGAACTTGTCGGGGTCAATGGTGATGCAGGTGAGCCAGCGGGTTGAGCGTCCATAGGGGGCCTCTGGCATGAACTGGAGACCCGGTAAATGGCCCAGCGCCTGGGAGTACACATCAAAGTTGTGGCGACGGGCATCCACGCGATCGCCCAGAACCCGCAACTGACCGCGACCGATCCCCGCCAGCACGTTACTCAGGCGATAGTTGTAGCCAATTTGGGAGTGCTGGTAGTGGGGGGCCGGGTCACGCGCCTGGGTGGCGAGAAATCGGGCTTTTTCCATCAGGGTTGGATCTTCCGACACCAGCATCCCACCACCTGATGTGGTAATAATCTTGTTGCCGTTGAAGGAGAAGATGCCAATCCGGCCAAAGGTGCCGGGTGATTTGCCGTTGTAGGTTGCCCCCAGAGACTCGGCTGCATCTTCGACTAGAGGAACACCGTATTGGTTGCAGAGGGACAAGATTGGGGCAATGTCTGCACTCTGGCCATAGAGATGCACCAGGACAACGGCTTTGGGCAGTTTACCGAGGCGAGCGCGGTGTTCCAATGCTTCCTGAAGTAGGGCGGGATCCATATTCCAGGAGGTGCGATCGCTGTCAATGAAAACGGGTTGTGCCCCTAAATAGACAATTGGATTGGCACTGGCAATAAACGTCAGCGTTGAGCAAAACACCTCATCCCCTGCCCCAACTCCAACCATCTGTAATGCCAGGTGCAGAGCTGCTGTCCCGGAACTGACTGCCGCTGCATGGGTGCATCCAACCGTCTGACAGAACTCCCGTTCAAAGGCATCGACGTGGGGACCAACCGGGGCAATCCAATTGGTTTCAAATGCCTCCCTGACAAACTCCAATTCATCGTGACCCATGTGAGGTGTTGATAGCAGAATTTGTTGCATTCTTTGCACCTATGGACTGAATTAATTGGAGTAATAAGCTGGAAAAAAAAGTCCCTTCAAAAGGTTCTCAACTTGAATGTTAAGGGTTTTTGCCCGCAAATTCAAAAAATAATTGTACTTATGCTGATCCAGGATCAGTCGAAGTGCCATGAATGTATGCCGTTTTCGGGAGAAGCCTGTCTTGAATTTATAGAGACTGTCTTGTGCTCCGCCAACACCACCTCCCAGATGTAAAAACTTGTTACCTCGCTCTTTGGCCCAGTTTCTCATAAAGTCGGTTTCCAGGCTGGTTGGGGATACATACAAAAACTCATTTCGTGCCCCCCCGAAAACTCCCTGCACAATACCACAGGACTCGGAATAGATACCAGCAGACGCAACATGCTTTCCGATTTGAACGATGCAGAGGGATAGTCTTTCCTCCAGAATCTCCTTCAGGGACAGGAAGTAATCGCGATTGAAGGAATAATAGTGTTGTTGTGCCTCAACTCGCTGCATTGTTTCATTGTAGATGCCAAGAAAATCCTCGAAGTAGTCCTCAAATTGAACTATTCTGGGCACTAATCCCATTCGTTTAGCTTTATTAATCTTGTTCCGCTGATCAGCACGAGTATGATTCCAGATTTCACTTTTCTCAAGCGTTAAATCAACAGAAATAGTATCTCCAATGGTAACAAGCTCAACTTTGGCTGCGGAATGCGACAGTTGTATTTTGCTGAGATATTCATTGAGAATTGGATGCAACCTCAGGAAAACAGAGCAAACTCCCTGAGAGACCAGGGAGTTGATTAACTCAGTCAATGCCGTTTCTAAAAAGCTCTTTGCGTGCACTGCTGCGTCGTTGAGCAGAATTCCCGGATATCCATAGGGGGAAACGACGTCAAATGTTTGTGCTGCGATCACATCTTCTGGAAACAGAGTTGCACATGAGCGCAACAGATAAGGCAAAAAGAAGATTTTGTTTTTCTCTATCAAAACGAATGCTTTGGGAATTGTCCCTAATCTCTGTGCTTCGAGATGCAGGTAATTTGGCAAGTGGTAAATATCATGGCGTAACGTAAGCAGTAGCTCTGTCCAGAGAGCGTTTGAAGGAGTGATAATTTGGGCGGACATATATTTTGACCATCGATTTTTGTTAACCACACAATCAAAATTCCAGGAAAACACTCAGTCATCAAAGAAAAACTGATTCACATTAAAATCAATTTATAGTGCTTCGCGCTTGGATAAGGTATAAACTTTTGTGAGAGAGCTGCGCGGAGCACGGCTCTCTCACAAAGATTTATACCTCACTAGAGCGAGAAACGCAATAATTTCATAAACCAAGTGGCTGCTTGCCTTAAATTTTACTGCGATATGCCGGGAAAAAGCTTGAGTCTAATAACTCTTCAGCGGCTGTGTTTAGATGTTTTGCTCTTGACGAAACTAATTCACGGTAAAGTTCAGAATTACAAATAAGTCTCATCGTTAGGAAAGGATACG
>JBIKWV010000759.1:0-3413 GCA_044356135.1 Elainellaceae cyanobacterium | reverse complement strand
CGGCTCTCTCCCCAAAAACTGTGGTTTACCTGAGCGCAAAGCGCTGTAGTAGACAGTTCAAGGATCACCCCTCGATTGGCAATTTGTTGCGCAGAACAGGTTAGCATGGGGAGGATTTATACTCAGGACGACACTGTTCAGTTATGACTTTGACGGCTGGAACCCTCCTGCACCAGGGCAGATACAAGATTCAAACGGTTCTGACTGAGACTGGTCAGGGGATCGCTTACCGTGCTTCTGACCTGCACCTGGAGCAGGAGGTCGTCCTGCAAACCCCCAAAATTGCCGCCGGAGAAACGAACGGCAGCGAGTCGGCTGCTCCCAATTCCCCCTCTACCCTGCCCCCCCAACATTTTTTGGATCGGGTACGACACCTGGTAGAGACACAACCGCCACCCCGGTGCTGTGTTCTCAATACCTTCCTGGAGGCAAATCAGCCCTACATCGTGCTGGCGGTTCCGATTGATGAGTGGATGACCGTTCCATCACTCCAGAACTGGTTTTTCCCGACGGCAACGTCTGCACCAGAGCACTCTGCCAAACAGCCTGATAGCCCATTCGAGATCATCGCTGCCATCCCCGCGACAGACCTGGCGGAATGGCAACCCACCAACCGTCCCGCTGAGCTATCTGCTCAGGACTCTCCAGTGCAAAACGGCAAGGCTGAGCCAGTCCAAACCGTCAGTAATGGTGCTCATCAGAATGGCAAAGTTGAGAATGGCAAAGTTGAGAATGGCAAAGTTGAGAACGGCATAGTTGAGAACGGCATAGTTGGAGCCGCTCCTGTCGTCAATCATGGGCTACCTGCAACAGAGGTAATCCAGGCGATCGCCATCCAAAAAGGCTATTCCGCCCCTCCAGCAGCAGTCTCTCATACAAAAACGGTCTCAGTTCCCCAATCGAAGGGGCAAGTTTTACAAAGCATCGCTTTAAAGAAACCGCGCACGCCCCGATGGATACCGATGGGGCTGGTGGCGACCTCAGTCATCGCGGGTGTTACAGGGGCTACCTTTGGTTGGATCGTTCGCCACGATAACCCGACTCGAAAACCCACTCAGGCACTGCTTGACCCAATCCTGAATACCAATCAGGACTTTCCAGCGCTGGAAGGATGGCCTACTGAGGAGATGGCTCCCTTGCCCGCACCAGATATTGCACCGATGGCCCCAGTTACGCCTCGCTACTACGAGACACCTGTGCTACCAAGCAACAGCACCTACAATGATTTCCCTGCCAATCCCCCGATTGAACCAAAGCAGGAGACCAAGCCACTGCCAGACACCACAATTCCCCCATTAGACGTGCCTGTAAATCCGGTTGACCCGGTCTACGTTGCCCCGATTCCGCCAGCAGATGCTCCACCTATCCTGCCACCTGTGGAGCAGCCCTTGTCCCCCGTTAATCCACCCCCTGCCGTATCTGCCCCAGCAGATGCCGTCCCCGCCCCGGTCGCTCCGCCCCCCAAAGCAGTCCCTTCTCCTATTACCTCCTGGACTTTTGACTAAATCGCGCCGATTTTTCCAAAAACGCTGAGTTCCATCGAGTCCAGTGATTGGGTAGCGGTATGCTATTGGCATCGCCTGTAGGGTAGCCACCACAGCTCTCCAGGGTGACTACTCACTCGCCGTTGTTGCATGGGACCACTAACCATGAATCGCTTCAATCGCTTATTTGCCAGATTACTGGCATTGACGCTGGCTCTGGTTGTGACGCTACAGTTGCCGGGGTTGGCCCAATTTCCCCTATTTCCTAAGGCAAGCCCCAGCCCCTCCCCATCCCCGATTGATGTGAATGCTCAAACTGCGGATGTAGTTCTGGATGGCGACACCCTGTTTCAAGTCAAAGTTGGGCTGGGGCCATTCACCCCATCCGCCCGTGCTAGAGCGATCAACGCTCGGCTGGTGCAAATTGCAGAGGATTCTAATATTCCAATTCAGTCAATACGGGTAGAGCCAAAGGGTGAAGAGTATCTAGTGGTGGCGGGTGAGGATACCATTCTGCTGATCTCAACGCTGTCAGCCAAAGACGCGGCTGCAGCCAATACGACGACGACCAACCTGGCCACAAGCGTTGCAACAAAGATACAGCAGGCCGTTGCTGATTACCGGGAGGCACGAGGTCCCAGACAAATTGCGACCGGGCTGGGTCAAACCATTCTCACAACGTTCGCATTCCTTGTGCTGCTGACATTGTTCAATCGCTTCTATTCAAAGGCCGTTGATCAGTTTCAGAACTGGGTCAAAATGCATAGTTCCAATGTGCAATTGCCGGGGCGGATACAGGCCAGTTCCATTGCTCCATTTATCGCACTGATCGTGCAGTTGTTTGAGCTGCTGCGCAACGTGCTCAATCTGGTGCTAATTGGATTCTTCACGTTTCTGGTACTGGGGTTCTTTCCATGGACAAGATCCCTCAGCCGTAATTTTTGGAGCATCATCAAAGCAACGTTTTCAGGTGTTCAGCAGGCGATCGTTGGCTATCTCCCCAACCTGTTTACGCTGATTCTGATTCTGTTCATCACCTATGAGGTGATGGCATTCATCAAACTTTATTTTAGGGAGGTGGAGCGCGGCAATATTTCGATTCCCTGGCTGTATCCCGACTGGATCAGGCCCACCTTCCATCTGGTGCAATTTTTCATCCTGGCGCTGGCTGCGGCGATCGGGCTACCATACCTCCCTGGTTTTAATTCTCCAGCCTTCCAGGGAGTCTCGCTGGTGCTGAGTGCGCTGTTTACCTTTGGTGCAGCAGGCGCAGTGTCAAATATTGTGGGGGGCGTGATCGCCGTCTATACCCGGGGTTTCCTGCTGGGGGATATGGTGCGGGTGGGGGACATGGTGGGCATCGTGGTAGACAAAGACCTGCTGGTGACGCGCATCCGTACCCCCAAAAACGTTCTGATCACCTTCCCCAATTCCACCATTCTCAGCAGCAACATTGTCAACTACAGTGCGATGGCTCGCAGGTCAGGGGAGCACACAGGGCTGGTTTTGCACACCACGATTACCCTGGGCTATGACGTTCCCTGGAAGAAAGTCCACGAAGCGTTAGAGCAAGCCGCTGCGGTCACGCCCAATATTCTGCAAGACCCACCCCCTTTTGTGCTGCAAACCAGCCTGAATGATTTTAATGTCGCCTATGAGTTAAATGCGTTCACCGATCGCCCCGACCTCATGCCCGTCACCTATTCCCTGATGCACCAGAATATTCAGGACAAATGCAACGAAGTAGGGATTGAAATCCTCTCACCCAACTACTTCGCCCTGCGCGATGGCAACCAAAGTACGATTCCCGAAACCTATCTACCGGAGGACTACACTTCGCCAGGATTTCGGGTTGATCCAACTGCCGTGCAGAAGAATAGTAAGTCACCCGATTCTCAATCGTAAAACTGGAAGCGCTCCCGCAGTGCG
>JBIKWV010000758.1:0-3416 GCA_044356135.1 Elainellaceae cyanobacterium | reverse complement strand
CTGCGCCGCAGGGGCACGCGAGAAACGCTAAACAGATACGCACGTGCGAAACCCTTGATTTGAGGTTGGCTTTAGCCAACCTCAAAGTCAGAATGAGAATTGCTGTTCAGTGGTCGTGCGTGACACATGATTTGCGGTCGAAATTTGTCCCTCTGTGTTAAAATTCCATAAGCTGTAACGCCCATTTTTCGGGCTTCCTGGCGCTTAACAGGGGTGCCGAAGGGTATTTCTGATCCCCCTGCCTCGTTTAAGCGTCCTGAGCGACCCTCACATGGAGTTTCTATCCCTATGACCTTTGCCCAGGAGCCGCCTCAAGACCGGATTGTTCCCACCGATTTGCGGCAAGAAATGTCCCGGTCTTACCTGGAATACGCCATGAGCGTCATTGTCGGGCGAGCACTCCCCGACGCCAGAGACGGTCTCAAGCCCGTGCATCGCCGGATTCTCTACGCCATGCATGAATTGGGCCTCGCGCCCGATCGCCCCTTCCGAAAATGCGCCCGCGTCGTAGGGGACGTGATTGGTAAGTACCACCCCCACGGCGACCAGGCGGTTTACGATGCCCTGGTGCGGATGGCACAGGACTTTTCGATGCGATCGCCCCTGGTCGATGGCCACGGCAACTTTGGCTCGGTGGACAACGATCCCCCTGCCGCCATGCGATACACCGAGTGCCGTCTGCGGCCAATCACCACCCAGGCGATGCTGCAAGACATCGAGTCTGAGACCGTTGACTTCACCGCCAACTACGACGGTTCGCAGCAGGAACCACTGGTGCTCCCCGCCCGCGTTCCCCAACTCTTCCTCAACGGCTCCTCCGGGATCGCCGTTGGCATGGCCACCAACATTCCCCCGCACAACCTGGGGGAACTGCTCAACGGTCTGGTGGCGTTAATCGAGAACCCTGACATCACCGACATGGAGTTGATGCAGTACATCCCTGGCCCTGACTTCCCCACCGGAGGCCAGATTTTGGGCACCAGCGGCATCCGTGAAGCCTACCTGACGGGACGTGGTTCCATCACAATGCGCGGTGTGGCCAACATTGAAACGATGGAACGGCGCGGTCAACCTGACCGGGAAGCGATCATCATTACCGAGCTGCCTTTCCAGACGAACAAGGCCGCGCTGATTGAGAAAATTGCTGAGATGGTGAATGAGCGGCGGTTAGAAGGAATTGCCGACATTCGAGATGAGAGCGATCGGGATGGGATGCGCATCGTCATTGAATTGCGGCGTGATGCCTACCCCCGTGTGGTGCTGAACAACTTGTACAAGCAGACCCCGATTCAGGCTAACTTTGGTGTGAACACGCTGGCGCTGGTCAACGGCGAACCGCAGTTGCTCAGCCTGAAGCAGTCGCTCCAGGTGTTCCTCGATTTCCGGATTGAGACGATTACCCGCCGCACACGCTATGAGCTGCGCAAGGCTCAGGAGCGCGATCACCTGCTGCAAGGTTTGCTCGTGGCACTGGCAAATCTGGATGCAATTATTAATCTGATTCGTCATGCTGCCGATACACCAACTGCGAAGCAAGAGTTGATCGAAACCTATTCGCTCTCGGAAGTGCAGGCCGATGCCATTCTGCAAATGCAGCTCCGCCGATTGACCGCACTGGAAGCCGAAAAGATCCACCAGGAACACGAAGAACTTCAGGTGAAGATTGCCGACCTGGAGGACATCCTGGCGAGACGGGAGCGCATCCTGACGATGATTCAGGGTGAAGCACAAGAACTGAGAGCGACTCACGTTACTCCTCGTCGCACCGTGATTGAACCGATTGAAGGTGAGATCGAGGATATGGATCTGATCGCCAACGAAAAGGCGCTGATCCTGGTGACGGAACAGGGATACATTAAACGCATGCCTGTGAGCACGTTTGAGGTGCAGAGTCGGGCAACGCGAGGCAAGATCGGAACGCGAATGAAAGAGGAAGATGGTGTTGAACACTTCCTCACCTGCAACGACCACGACAACGTGCTGTTCTTCAGTGATCGCGGTGTCGCCTACTGCCTGCGCGCCTACATGATTCCCACGGGATCACGGAATTCTCGTGGGGTGCCGATCGTGCAGCTATTGCCAATCCCCCACGCCGAGAAAATTACCTCGGTGGTGCCTGTCAGCGAGTTTACCGACGACAACTATCTGGTGATGCTGACCCAGAAAGGCTACATCAAGAAGACAGAATTATCTGCCTTCAGCAATATTCGCACAAACGGATTGATCGCCATTTCCCTTGAGGAGGGTGACCAACTGCGGTGGGTGCGGCTGGCCCGTGCCCAGGACAGCATCATCATTGGTTCTCGTCAGGGAATGACGATTCACTTCCGCGCCGACAATGATCAGCTACGTCCACTGGGACGGGCGACGCGAGGCGTGCGGGCGATGGCGCTGCGGGAGGCGGATGAGCTGATTAGCATGGACATTCTGCCCAGTCAGATCGCTGATATGGTGGCCAGCGCTGCCCCAGATGAGTCGGAGGAAGAGGAGGAGGTCACCGTCATCAGTCAGGGGCCCTGGGTACTGGTGATTACGACTGGAGGTCTGGGCAAGCGGGTTCCGGTTTCCCAGTTCCGTCTGCAAAACCGTGCCGGAATGGGGCTGCGATCGATTCGCTTCCGCAAGACCGACGATCAACTGGCGGCGCTGCGGGTGGTGAATGAAACCGATGAACTGATTATTGTTACCAGTCGGGGCATTATTATTCGCCAGTTGGTGAACGCCATTTCCTGTCAGTCTCGTGCTGCCACTGGGGTGCGCGTACAGCGACTGGACGAAGATGATGCGATCGTTGCGGTGGCGCTGGTGCCGCCGTCGAGTGGAGAGGAAGACGCCGAGGGTGAATAGTTTCGGTTGAACGGCACCCTAAAGATCACGAAGTGTTTTGATAGAAGCGCGGCTCAGCCGCGCTTCTATCAAAACACTTCGGTTTATTTAATCCAGGAGCACAGCCCCACCAAATGTTGAGTTCGGTCGCTACCAGGGAACCCTACCATCAGACCCTCTAGAAAATTGTTGTATGTCGCCGCTGAGCTGGCGCTGCACAACATTTCTAGAAAACCCTGAAGCCGATACGGAGATTCAACATGTATGGACTGGTGAATAAAGCGATTGAGGAAATGGTGTGTACTCACTATGGAGAGAGTACCTGGGAGGCCATCAAGCAGGAGGCAGCACTGACAGACATTGACTATTTCGTTAGTATGGAGTCCTATCCCGACGATGTCACGCATCGGCTTGTGCGTGCGGCCTGTAAGGTGCTGAATCTGTCCTCGGAAGAAATACTACAGGCGTTTGGAGAATATTGGGTGACGTACACGGCTGAGGAAGGTTACGGTGAGATGCTGGCAATGGCAGGGGACAATCTCCCAGAGTTTCTCCGCAATCTTGATAACCTGCACATGCGGGTAGGATTG
>JBIKWV010000757.1:0-3419 GCA_044356135.1 Elainellaceae cyanobacterium | reverse complement strand
AGATGTCTTGGTTTTTGCCATCTCTGATTGCTCATTTTACCTTAGTACGATTGTATTTAGCAATTGAGGGACATCGAGTCCCTCAATTGCAGCTCCTATCCCTCCCCATTCCCGGCAGAGCCGCAGCGTGTAATCGACCGCAGTGACCCCGACGAAGGAATTATGGAAGGTATCGGCAGACAGTTCCGCGAGTCCACCGAATTCCTCAAGGAGGAAGCAGACTCTGCGGTGCAGAAGAGTGTTCGGAACGAGGAAGCCAAAACGAAGGGCGCTTCCGGCGAAGACACGATTTTCAGAAAGAGCCACTAGGACATCAGAATTGAAGCACCTGTAATTCTTGCGGGACGGGCATCCTGCCCGTCCGGGCGGGTGAGACACCCACCCTACAGCGATAAAGCCCGTGATCCTGAGGATCATGGGCTTTACCTTTTTTGCTGCGCTGCAAGACCAGCGTCAACTTTATTCCCCGCGAAGTATTGCCTGAATGATACTGATGGACTATAGTCGAGCTAGCTAATCGGAGTAGACGCTGTGGTATACACTTCTCAGCAAAAAAGCCCTGCCAGATCAAACGTCGATACAAGAGTTAATGCCCGCCCCGAGCACATCGATTTCTCGGCGTTGCTTGACCCCTCTCTGCTGCAGGCCGCCCGACATATCTATCGCACCTACTTTGAAGTGCATCCCGACCAGGTTCAGAAGCCAGTCGGCGTTGCCCTCGATCGCTTCACATTGCGCGGCAAGTTGATCTTTGGTGGCAAGCCTATTCTGTTGCCTCAGGAATGCTTTGTGCCCCTCAGTCAGGTCGAAGCCGAACTTTACTAAGTCGAAGCCGAACTTTACTAAGTGGATAGGCGCGATTAAGCTTGAAACCCAAAAAGCTATTCTGCCCGCTGCGCGGACAGAATAGCTTTTTGGGTTTTGACTTTTTCCACGCCCACTTAGTCTTATTGGACTTTTGACTAAATTGCGCCAATTTTCCCTGAAACGCCGACATGACCAGCGTTTCAGGGAAAATCGGCGCTAAAACCAAATACGGCACTTTGCAAGCGCGTGAGGTACAAAGTTTTTGTTGAGAGCTGCGCTCCGCACGGCGCTCAACAAAAACTTTGGTTTTATCTCAGCTCAAAGCGCTATATGCCGCGAAACGCTCTCGTTGAGAGCGTTTCGCGGCATGGCGGGGGAAATAGTCAGAACTCCAGCAACAGAAATACCCACCGAAGCCTAATAATTATGGTAGAATACACCATAATACCCATTGAGGGCAGTTATGAGTTTAGGAACGCAATTACCCCTTCCCGTACATTTTGATGCCCGTCGGGTGGGCGAGGTCTGGCGAGTTCCATACCAGAAGCGGGCAGTTGAGGCAGACACCTGGGCGAGGCAGCAGGGGATTTCTGCAGCAACGGAAGACCGGAAAAAAATCTGTCTGCTGGCGATCGACGTACAAAACACCTTCTGTATCCCTGAGTTTGAGCTGTTTGTGGGTGGGCGATCGGGCATGGGGGCGGTCGAAGACAATGTGCGGCTGTGCGAGTTTATCTATCGCCATCTGGGCAGCATTACCGAGATTGTCACGACGATGGACACCCACACAGCAGTCCAGATTTTTCACTCGGTGTTCTGGGTCAGTCAGGCGGGCGAGCATCCACCTGCCATGACCATGATTTCCTTGGCAGATGTAGAGAACGGCGTCTGGAAGGCAAATCCGGCGATCGCCCCCATTCTCACCAGCGGCGATATTGAACAGCTCCAGGCATACGCGCTGCACTACGTCCGCAATCTGGACGAGGCAGGCAAATATCCTCTGACTATCTGGCCGTACCACTCCATGCTGGGGGGCATTGGTCATGCGCTTGTCTCTGCCTTTGAGGAAGCCTGCCTGTTTCACAGCGTGGCGCGTCAGACTCAAACTCGATTTGAGCTAAAAGGCAACAATCCATTGACGGAAAACTACTCAGTGCTGAAGCCGGAAGTCTTGACAGATCAGCGGGGAGGGACAATCGCCCAGAAAAACGTGGCTCTGATCGACCATCTCCTCACCTTCGACCAGATTATCGTTGCAGGGCAGGCCAAAAGCCACTGCGTCGCCTGGACAGTGGATGACCTGCTGAGCGAAATTCAGGCCAGAGATCCCACACTGGCACAAAAGGTTTACCTGCTGGAGGACTGTGCTTCGCCTGTGGTTGTCCCCGGTGTCGTGGACTTTACCGACGCAGCAGAAGCCACCTACAAGCGGTTTGCTGCTGCCGGGATGCAGCGGGTTGTTTCTACCGATGCTATCTGACATGACTTCGATGGCGCGATTTGAGCCACGCATTGTGTGGCCCAAATCACCCAAAAGGAAACCTGCCGCTGTTACTTACGACCGGGTCGGGTCAGAATTCCCTGAGAGGGGCTGAACAGCAGTGCCAGAAAGAAAAGGGCAAAGATGACGAGGGCGATCGCCGCCCCTGACGGCAGGTTGAGATAATAGCTGATGTACATCCCGCTAACGGTGGAAATGACCCCAAAAACCGCCCCTAAAGCCATCATCCAGTGGAGTTCCTTCACCAGCAGGTAGGCCGCCATCGCAGGCCCTACCAGAAGTGAGATTACCAGCACCACACCAACAGTTTTCATGCCCACGATGATCGTCAGGGTGATCGCCGCCATCAGGCCAAAATAAATTGCGTTGATCGGTAAGCCAACGGCCTCTGCTCCGCTGCGATCGAAGGTGTAAAACAGCAGTTCCTTGTAAAATAGCCGCACCAGACCCAGCAGCACGACCGTCACCAACCCGGTGCGCCACACGTCCTCTGTGGCCACGCTCAAAATGTCGCCAAACAGGATCTCCTTCAAATCCAGCCGACTGTCCAGCAGCGTCAGCAGCGTGATCCCCAGTGCGAAGAACACCGAAAAGGTAAGCGCCATCGCCGCATCAACCTTGACCCGGGTCTGCGTGCGAATCCAGGCAATCAAAAAGGTGCTGAGGATGCCTGAAGCAAACGCGCCCAGCAGAATTTCAATGCCCAGAAAGTGGGCGATCGCCAGTCCCGGCAGCACGGCGTGGGCGATCACGTCCCCCAACAGCGCCATCCGCTGCACAATCAGATAGGTGCCAACCACGGGGCAGAGAATGCCAATGGCGATTCCGACGGCAATCGCGTTCTGCATGAATTCGTAGTTCAGCGGTTGCAGGAACCATTCCAGCATAAAAAATGGGGAGGCAGGGCAAAGGGAAGGAGTGCCTTCCCTGATCGAATTAAACCTCAAAAGGGTATTTTGCCACTGTTGGGGAACAGCAGCAGGGGACATTGGCTAATCTGAGTACCACATTTAGCCATGAAATTAGGGGCTTGCCATAAAATAAAATCCCAATAAAATTCCAGATTTCGCTTGGCGCGGCTAAGCCGCGCCAAGCGAAATCTGGAATTTTA
>JBIKWV010000043.1:0-11980 GCA_044356135.1 Elainellaceae cyanobacterium | reverse complement strand
GGTAGGGCATACCGGAATGAACGCCTCTGGACAGAACGACCGCTATCTGAATCAAGCAATTGGTTTAGACAAGTCGGCTGGTTGAAGGAGGAACCCCCCGGCTTCTAGCCGTGGGGAGGATGTCAGAGCAGAAGATCGACAGTTGCTGGCTGAAACTGCTGCCCACGCCATCTCATTACAGGTTCTACGCGCAGCGCAAGAGATTCCTAACATAGTATTGGTCTAGCCGCATTCCTACTAGCCTGCGTTGCCGTAAACTTGGTATGTCTGTGCGATCGCCCCAGTTATCGCGGGATTGTCGTTTGGCTTTTCGACTGATGGCGAAATCCCCCGAACTGCACCCCTACGCCGATCGCGCCAGCTATGAGCGGGTTATGCTCCTTGTGAGTGCGATCGCCAGTAACCCTGGCATTGCCCCCAGTGGCGTTGAGGTTTCCCCGATGGTTGCTCTGCTTGGTGAGATGAAGGCGATCGCCCATGCCCGTGGAATGCCCTGGAAAGAGTGGAGCGAACACACCATTAGAGAAGATCTGAAGGAACTGAGGCGATTCGGAATTCTGCGAGAGGGAACCGCGATGCGGTCGGGGTACTACCTGGGGAAAGAGCCTCCCGAACTACCGCCCGTTCAGCGGGTTAGAAAACTTGGGAGGAAGAAAAAGGCTGTTTGATAGGGAAATTGTCGTACTCCCGATCTGGGGCATAGCGAAAAGGTGGAGAACGAGGGGCAGTGTGTTTGCCCCAGCATCCAACAATTCGACAGTTTCCATGCCTCAACCCACTCAGAATCTCCAGACAGGTTCTGGGAAATTTCAAGATCTGAGGTGAGCATCTTTCCCAGAACTTGTTGGTGAAACTTCTGATCTTGACGCTGCTGGGTTAGACCCACTACTGTTGGAGGTGAGGGGCGTTTTTCGACGGACCTCTAGCGAACCTCGAAAAGTGCATAGTTACGTTTACCTCCGTCGATCCATTCTCCAGCAAGGGATTCAGCGTTTAGGAGAGGGGAATGCGATCGTAATTTCTGGCTTTTGAGGACACCTTTTGGGGGGTCCGTCGATTTAGCCGCTGAATCCTGCTCTGGGCGTGGCTCCCTGAAGGGTGCCTTTCACGACCACTTCCCCGCGAGGGGACGGAAACGTTGACACGGCGCGGCACTTTGTGGGACAGGTAGCAGCAGCTTTCACGACCACTTCCCCGCGAGGGGACGGAAACGTTACTGAAAGACCTGGAGCGGTTTGAGAAGGGCCTTTCACGACCACTTCCCCGCGAGGGGACGGAAACTTTTCCGCATTCAGCAATAACTCAAGCTTTTCGTAGCTTTCACGACCACTTCCCCGCGAGGGGACGGAAACCCAGAGTTCCATCTTTGTCGAGGATGAGTAGTTTCATCTTTCACGACCACTTCCCCGCGAGGGGACGGAAACAACAACATCTTTGCGTGAGAGCTGCCCCGCTAACGGCTGCTTTCACGACCACTTCCCCGCGAGGGGACGGAAACCATTGTTGTAGAGTACGTATACGACAAAAGTTCTACTTTCACGACCACTTCCCCGCGAGGGGACGGAAACTTCTCGATCAGGTAGACCAGCTTCTCGTCGGCGGAGCCGCGAGAGCTTTCACGACCACTTCCCCGCGAGGGGACGGAAACTAACACAACACACGCATCCCCAGTAGTTAGCTTGATTGCACTTTCACGACCACTTCCCCGCGAGGGGACGGAAACCGGCATACGTGTACACATAAACAACTACAAATCAAAAAGTCTTTCACGACCACTTCCCCGCGAGGGGACGGAAACCCCAATGCAGGTGAGGCCCGGTTGAGTTACCCGTGCTTTCACGACCACTTCCCCGCGAGGGGACGGAAACTTATTCGATCGCTTTTCCAGTTCTCGGTTGAGCTGCTTTCACGACCACTTCCCCGCGAGGGGACGGAAACAAAATGTTTGTGTTGGTTCTCCGTTAGAGCCTCCAATTGGCTCAATCTATGCTTTCACGACCACTTCCCCGCGAGGGGACGGAAACTACCCTTACCAAAACGCATACTCTGAGTGCTGGTTCTTTCACGACCACTTCCCCGCGAGGGGACGGAAACGTACTGGCTATTCCACTCAACCTCCCAGTTACAGGGGCTCTTTCACGACCACTTCCCCGCGAGGGGACGGAAACTTGTAAGTCATCTAGTAGACCCTGCCAATTGGGTTCAACTTTCACGACCACTTCCCCGCGAGGGGACGGAAACATCTGGAAGCGCAGTTTGAGGATGCCGAGTTACAAGCTTTCACGACCACTTCCCCGTGAGGGGACGGAAACCGCTGTTCTTCCGCCTGTTGATTCTCCCAGTTAGCCTGATCCTTTCACGACCACTTCCCCGCGAGGGGACGGAAACTCTTTGGTTTCAGGGTCAATCCATCGCATCCCGTTTAGTGCTTTCACGACCGCTTCCCCGTGAGGGGACGGAAACCAGCAATCAATCAACCGATCGCCTTTTGCATAATTTCACGACCATCTCCCCGTGAGGGCAAGGAAGATCAGCATCCAGCTTACCCTTATTAAGCGATTTGCAGGGGTTGAACAACTTGCGTGGTTTCTGAGGCTGGGGCAACCTTCAGAACCTGAGGGTTGAATCCAGGATAAATATTTTCTTCTGATTGAGTTAAGAAGAATGGGGGAAGCTAAACTAAAGCCAGTTCTCCTGGGGAGATCGCCCCCCTTTGAACCTATAAGCGATCGCCCCTCTAGATAACTGCAAAGCAACCGTGCGCTCTAATTCCTATGGATCTCCCCTCGTTGATTACCTCAATGTCCTGGGATACTCTGCTCTCCCAGACCCCTGTTCCTCCAGCGCCAGTTCCCACGCCTACACCATCGCCCTCCCCTGCTGCTGAGGTCGAGCTGCTCAAAAGCCAACTGGAATTTCTGAAAGATGCTAATAATCGGCTGGGGCAAAGCTTCAGCTACTTTATTACTGCAATGCAATTTGTCCTGGCTTTTCTGGCGGTGCTGGGAGCATTCATCGTCTATATTCTAGGAAATAACTTGAAGGATGCCCGTAATCTGGCACAGCAGCAGGTTCGCCAGGAGGTGAGTCGGCAGGTAGCGGTACTGGTTAAGGCAGAGGTGGAAGATGTACGGAGGACGCTGGGACGAGAGCGGGTCATCAGCACAACGACCGTAGACTACTACCTTCCAGATGTTCGATCGAACCCGCATACCAGAGAATTTAAAGGACTTGAAGCACGAGGGTTTCAGAACGTGCGGTTTTGTAAAGAGTTAGCTGAACTACGTCGTGCTCCTGGAGACGTTGTGGTGCTGGATCTGGAGAACTGGATGACTTCAAACGGGCAGAAGTTTCCCGCTTTGGTCGAGGAGGAGCGGGAAAACCTGGCAAAAGCTCAAATCGATCCATTATTGGATATCCTGCCCGACTCAACGGTGCTGGTCGTTTACATTCGTCAAAATCTGAAGTACCTCTATCAGGTGCCAAAAAACCGATATATCCTGCCCGCCAACAATCCTGTCACCCTCGTCGGTAACACAGCCGATGGGGCTTACGTTTCTTTTGGCGATCGCACGCTGTAGAGGGAGGGGATCACCCCTCAGAAGTTAAATTTTTCCCTTGACGCTGCCTAATCTGTAAGCCAAGCTGGAAAGCAGGTTCTGAATTTCATGCCCTCGCTCCAGTTCCAACAACACCTTTTATGCCCCCTAACTCTCTCCAGGCGCGTGTCGTCGCTTTGAAAGTGATCCAGCAGGCTGCGCTATTGTTGGCAAACTGGGCCAGTCCTGTGTTTTCCCCTCCCTACAAGCAAGCAGAGGAGGATACAGCGGTTGCTTCGCAGTTCCCTGAAGGGGTAATCGCCCGATCAAAAGAACTCTTAAACTGGGGCAAAGAAGAAATCGCTCCTCTGAAGCTGGTTTTTGACTGTATTCAACTTGGAAAAAAGCCTTATCCTCAACACCACTATCGTCCTGCCTGGGCGTTAGAACTGCTCTCAGGTGAGGAATTCCCTCGCATCCCATACGCTCAAAATCAGCCTCCTTCGCCAGCAGACTTCGAGAAACTCAAAAAAGGAATACGTGCAGAACTCAACCATCTGCAATGGGAGAATCTCGCCCAGCTCACAATGTTTCTAGAGAAGTTTGGCTCCCACGTTAGTCTGGGTGGGTCGGATGTTGCGCTGATCGATCTGGCGCGATCTACCACAGCCCTTGCAGTAGCCCTGGCACAACAACCGGATGAACAACTGGCACTCATCGGGGGAGACCTGATGGGCGTACAGAACTTCATTTATACAATTGCTTCAGAAGGCGCATTGAAATCACTAAGGGCGCGGAGCTTCTATCTGGAACTGGCGACCGAAGAGGTCGTACAACAAGTACTGGAAGCATTGGATTTGCCGCGAACCAATGTGGTGTATGCAGGGGCAAGTAAGTTCTATATCCTGGCGGCTGCAACGGATCAACTAAAAGTACAAGAAGCGATCCAGACGAAATTTAATGAGTGGTTACGCAAGAAGTTTCAGCGCAAAGTCTTTCTTGCGATCGCCCACCACGCTTTCCCTGCTGCTCAGCTAAAAACAGATCTGGCGCAAGTCTGGCTGTGCGTTAACAACGAGCTGAATGCTCAGGCAACGCGCAAGTTCGCTCAAAGCCTTGATGCATTGTTGGAACCGCAAACCAGTCACCAGCCCTGCAAGGTATGTCATCGTGATGATGTACCTGAAGAGCAACTAAAGCGCCTGAATGACTTTGAAGAAGACTCCGTGCTGGTGTGCGACACCTGCAAGCGCATGAGTCGGCTGGGAAGTAAGCTGCCGAGGGTGAAAGCGCTGGTTCGATCGCAGCAAGTCAGCGATTTAGAGAATGACATTCAGGTTGAGTCCTCCTACTATCGAGTGGTGCCGTCAAATTACAGCCCAGGACCAGGAGAGATCATCCTACAGATTAATAACTGGGATCTCAATGCCTATTCTCATCCACAGGTCGTTCCGTTGCTCCTCGGTAACTACTTCAAGCCAAGCGAAAGGGAAGACGAAGAAAGTCATCAGACGGGCGGCTTTATGACTGCTGCCGAACTGGCAGATACTTCCAGTGGAATTAAGCGAGTTGGTTACCTGAGGATGGATGTTGATCGCCTCAGTCAAATCTTCTCCAAAGGCTTAGGAACGGACTACACACTGCCTCGACTCAGCAGCCTTTCACGCCAAATGACCTACCTGTTCAAGGTCTACCTCAATAGTTTGGCGAAATACCGCGAAGAGAATTTTCTGGATTTGAAGAGAGCGAATGGTGAGCCAGAATTTGAACTCCTACTTCCTGCCAGCAAAAGACAAAATTTACTCTTCATTTATGCAGGAGGAGATGATTTATTTATCAGCGGTGCCTGGAATGAGGTGACTGAATTTGCTTTTGACGTTTACCAGGCATTCCGTGCCTTCACTGGTCATCACCCAGAAATTACGCTTTCCGGTGGAATTAGTATTGAAGGACAAAAGTTTCCTCTCTACCAGGCAGCACAGGCTGCTGGAGATGCGGAGGATGCAGCCAAAGACAATGGACGCGATAGCTTGAGTTTGTTTGGGCAAGTTCTGAAATGGCAGGAGTGGCTGGGACAATCACTGGATGAGCAAAGCTCTAGCTACTTAAAGCAGGAAGCAATGCCAGATTTGATTGGGGTATTGCCTTTTGTCAACAAACTGTTGGCCCCGCATGAGAACAAGGTAGCCTACCCCCAGAGTTTTATCCGCAATCTGCTCATCACAGCTCAACTGCGGGAACAGAAGATTCAGGAAGCTCAGAAGCACAACCCCACCCAAGAACAAGATGTTACCTATTACCTGCACTTACCTAAGCTTGCCTATGCCTTATCCAGGCTACCTCGTCAAATCAAGGAACAGGAAGAGTTTAAGCCCATTCGTCAATCGCTGATGAATCCTCGAAATTCGCCTTACTTCCGGGCGATCGCTACCTGGATTGAACTGCTCAACCGACAACCCAACACCGATGATTCAGAAAAATCCCGCCCCTAGAACCGACACTGATAATACCAGTCAGCAAATTGTCAGCTTTATCCAGTCTGATAAGCTGCCCTCTCTCAAAGATTATCCCATCCGAGAGCTGGTCAAGCACGCCCAGGAATTTGGGCCTGAGCTACGTCGGCAACGTCTGGAGACAAACCAAATCCGAAAGTTTCTGGATGCGCTCAATCAGATTAAAGCCAGAGTAGTAGGAGAAGACTTCTCAGCAGATATTGAGACTGAAGTCGTACTGCTAAAGCCCAAATTGGCTTATGCCGCAGCTCGCCAAAATGCAGTTAAGCCATTGAGCAATGTCATGTCTGCGGCGATCGACAAAGTTCACAGCAAACCAGATTTTGACCGATTGGTGCAGTTAGTCGAGTCAATCATTGCCTATCACAAAGCAGAAGGTGGGAAGTAACATGCCAGCATCCTTAACTCAGAAACCTTTGACAGGGAAATTCCGGCTTGAAAGCGTTCTCAAAGTAGAGACTGGCCTGCATATTGGAGGCGGTGGCGAATCATTAGACATTGGTGGACTGGATAAGCCTGTGATTCGTGATCCGTTAACCAACTATCCCTATCTCCCCGGTTCTTCCATCAAAGGGAAGCTGCGCTCGATTCTGGAGCGTTTATTGAATAAGCCATTGAATCGACCCGGAGGAAGCGACACCTACCGTTACGAGAGTGACGACCTGGAGGATGGGTTTACGGAGATCAATGGACAGTTCATTCCCTATGAAGGCGCACGTACCTGCAAACTCTGTCGAGTCTTTGGTTCTACAGGGGGTTCAGGCGGACGCATCAAAACCTGGATCAAGACTTCAATTGTCAATGAGCAGGGTTTAGACAAATTTGGTAATCGCCCCATTGAAGGACAGGACTATACCAGTACCCGTGGGCGCAATGCTCCCTCACGCATCCTTGTGAGAGACTGTCACCTGATGCCTGCCTCAGCAGAGAAGCTGGAGAAAGTAGCAACGGGTCTCTACATGACGGAGTGGAAATTTGAAAATGGGATGGATCGCATCACCGCTGCTGCCAACCCGCGTCAGCTTGAGCGAGTACCCGCAGGCGCTGAATTTAAGTTTGAGCTAGTCTACACTGTCGAGAATCCTGCGCAGGCTGCTGAAGATTTGAAGAACCTGGCGATCGCCCTTGCCATTATGGAAGATGATGCGCTGGGGGGGCACGGTTCACGTGGCTACGGTAAGATCCGTTTTCAAGATTTCAATCTCTCCTACCGGGACTACAGCCAATTCACCAGTGGTAGTGTCTCAGAGTCCAATCCATTACCGATTGAAAATACTGACCAACTGCTGAAGAACTTTAGCGACGTTGAAAAACTACTCCCCGGAAGTTAGGTCTTGACATGGGCGTTTGGAAATTAGTTCGACTCAAGTTTGGTCGATGTCCGGCTCACTTCGGGGAGCTTGGTATTGGAATGGAAACAACCAGTGAGCGGTTGCACTCTGACACGCTGTTCAGCGCCTGGATCAGTTCCTATGCACGACTGACCGACCGCACGGCTGTTGCTCGGCTCCTACAGGGCTTTACTGAGGGTGAGCTACCGTTCCGTCTCAGCTCCACCTTTATCTTTCGACAGCTCAACGGTAGAACGATTTATTATCTACCTCATCCTCTCAAGTCCCCACCGGGCTACCGACTCGATGACAGTGCCACACTGGGCAAGGCCATCAAGAAACTAAAGTTCTTGCCTCTTGAGGTGTGGCAGCGCTGGTATCAGGGAGCCGGATTTGATGAGGGCGATCGCACCGAACTTCTGGGTGGAAAGCCTGATACATCGCGTGAATCTCTGACTGAGCTTGGAACCTTTGACTACAGCGATGCCTTTCAATTCCAGACGGTTCCCAAGGTCTCAATTGACCGCATCACCAGAGCAACCAACTTCTACCATACGGGCTTTGTGCAGTATCACTGGCAGTCCAACTTGGCTGAGCCAGAAGGCGTTGAGAGCCTGTCTGGCCAGTATTTCCTGGTGTATTTCCCGCAGAAAGATCCTGAGCTTGAGAATACCTTCTTTGCGGTACTGGATTTTCTGGGAGGTGAAGGGATCGGTGGAGAGCGTTCCAGTGGTGCTGGGCAGTTCAAGATCGATGCAGATGCGAAAACCCAGGAACTTCCCCCACAGTGGCAGTCAGTCGTGGACTACACAGGCGGGCCATATCATTGCTTGATGAGCCTTTTCTGGCAGCGCCACCTACCTGAAGCGCTGCTGGAGAATGCTAGCTATGGGCTAAAGGAACGAGGTGGATGGATTACATCTCCTGTTTCAGATGGTCGTCAACTGCGGCGAAAGGCCATCCAAATGTTCACCGAGGGTTCTGTGTTCTCTGCTCCTCCCGCTGGGAACTTGGCAGATGTCACACCCGAAAATGAAGACGGGCAACCCAAGTTTCGAGATCATCCAATTTACCGTAGTGGCATTAGCTTAAGTCTGCCAATGAATGTGCAGGAGGGACAGTAATGGTGTCAGTGTCTGATACTTCGATCATCAAACCTACTGTCTATGAATCGCAGCGGATTCAACTGACCAGCCCACTACTGCACATCGGCTCTGCTGTCGCTCAGCTTTACCCGTCTGAATACGTGGCAACCAGTAAGCGGGTCTATTACCCCAATGGTGAGGCACTGGCAAAAGCAATGAAAGCACCACCATTGCTTCAAGAGTTTCTGCAACGAGTAGAGAACCGGGAGGACTTGGTTCCGCTTGTGCGGCGGGTTTTTGGAGAAAACTGGCAAACTGCAAAGGATGCTGAGGGCAATCCTATCTTCCCGGAGGAAACCAGCAGCAGGCGCTGGACTGAACAGCAGATTTCTCTGTTGCGCCCAATGATTCGCAATGGATTTGGGCAACTGTATATTCCTGGTTCTTCCATCAAAGGAGCGATACGGACGGCGATCGCTTACCACTTGCTGAAACATGGCGATCGCTACAACGTTCCTAAAACTGCTCGCGTTAGTGAAATTGAACGGAAACTTCGTCAGTCGATGGGTGACTTGCGGCGAAAAGCTCAGTTTGCTGATGACCCGATCTTCATGGATGAGTTGTTCAGTAACTTTGATTTACCTGCGGCTCGTTATCGTAAAGGGCCAAACACCGATTTCATGAGGGCGGTTCATATCACAGACACTACTCCTCTCATTGAGGAACGGGTTGAGGTGAAAGGTAAACCCTTTATTCGCAATCTTCCTGTTGTTGCAGAAGTCATTGTCTCCAGCCATTTTCCGGATTACAAAGCCAAGTACCGTGCGTCCATCTTCACTGAAATGGTGCGCAATGTCAGAACTGAATTCACACTGAGCGTAGATGCGGAGATGCTGAGTAAGTTTCATCACAGCCAGGGAATGAAAATTCCGTTTCAATCCCCTCAAGAGCTTTTGGACATTTGCCAGGAATTTGTTCAGGAGCAATGGGACTTTGAACATGATTACTGGATGGAAGTGAAAAACAACAAGACTTCAGGCAGAAGTTTAGATTTCAGTGAAATTAATCGATTCTACGAAGTGGAGAATTGCCCATATAGCTTGCGCTTAGGGTGGGCGAGTGGGATGGGTGGCACAACGATCAATCTCCTTCTTCAAGACGACTTGAGAGCTGAAATTCGAGACAACTGTGGAATTAAAGCACCAGGATTTGAAGCGCCGAAGTCGAGACGAACGGTTGTTGCGCCAGATGGTCAGATAAAGTATGTTCCTGGTTGGGTCAAATTCAAAGAAGTATAACCATGCTTATTCGCTCAACGTGGACGCTGGCCGTGGCAGAACCAACAACACTACCCCGTACTTACGGGCTAGAGCTGGTCAAACAGCTACACCAGCGACTGGGCATTGAGATAGGTGCAGAAAACATTCCCTCAACCACCTGCTCAGGGATATTGGGGTCGATTGCTCCTTCTGAGGAGTTTGTAACCTTTCATCCAGATGAGTTTTACCAACTCACACTCTGCGGATTGCAGGAGCACTCTTCCAAAGCGATAGCCTCATTATTTCCCGCATCCGACTCAAAATCCGCTCTGGAGTTTCTGGGAGCAAAATTTAATCTGATCGACCGTGAAGACGAAGTTAGCAGTTATGAGGCTCTTTATCACGCTCAGGTTGCTACTGAGCCTGAACCTACGAAACGGTTTGAGCTGAGATTTTTGACACCAACGGCGTTTTCTCAAAGCCGTCTTCATCTGCCTCTACCTGTACCTGCGCTAATGGTTCGTAGTTGGCTTGAACGATGGAATCACTTTGCTCCTGTTTATCTGGGTAGTGATGAACTGGTCGAATATCTGTCTGGGGCCATTGCAATTTCGCGGCATAAGATCCAAACCCGATCGTTTATTGTTTATAACGGCAGGATGAATGGCTTTATTGGAGATGTGACACTGCAAATCTTATCTCAGGGTGAACCACTATTGGCAAACGTTGCCAATCTGCTGATTCAATACGCTCAATGGAGCGGAACGGGAATGAAGACCCGTTTAGGAATGGGACACACACACCTGAAGAAGGAAGCTGACCTCCATGACAGACAAAAAACGGATTCTGGTTTTAGCAGCAAACCCTAAGTCTGAAGACTATGCTGAACTCCAGCTAGAAAAAGAGTTTGCCGAAATTGATGCCGCTTTAAGACGAGCGGGCTTACGGCAGCAGATTGAGCTGATTTATCGGAGCGGAATCACATCAAGAGCTTTTCAAGAAGCAATTCTTGAGGATAAACCCGACATTGTTCATTTTTGTGGGCACGGGGAGGAGAAGGGGTTAGTTCTAGAGGATAAGAAGTATGTTTCGGCAGAAGCATTAGAAATTCTATTCGAGTTATTATCTGACTCAGTTCAATGTGTGGTTCTAAATGCCTGCCACTCTAGTGAGCAAGCAGTCGCAATCAGCCAATACATAGACTGTGTGATCGGTATGAACAGCGAAATTCGAGACCGATCTGCTATCGAGTTTTCCTCCCTCTTCTACCAGGCGATTGCTCGTGGATACTCCTTTGAGCAGGCATTCAAGCTGGGGCATAATCAGATACGCATCGCAGCAGATGCAAGGGATATTGATGTTCCTCAGATCTATAGAAGGTTAACACCAAGTTCTACACCTAGCATATGGCTATATGCTTGGGACAAACCACCCCAAGATACGATTCCGACAGCCTTGATCGACTGGACTCAGTATTTTGATAAGGACGCCAAAACAACCCCAGACCAAAAGATTTGGGATGGGATTCTAATTCCGGAGCTGCGGCAAATAAAAGCACAGTTAAAGCGATTTCCTAAAATTGACTACATTGATGTTCAGTCCAGAAGTCCCTTAACTGTAGTGTTAGCCCTGGGGAATATTTTTCCTGATGTTGGTGGCTACCACTTTCAAGTTGAGCAGAGGACTGGAAACCAATCCAGTCACTGGCGCTCTGACGAAACTGCCACAAAGCTGAAATTTAATGTGGAGGAGCAAGGGCAACCAGGCGAGAATTTACTCGTTACTTTTAGTATTACTGGCTCTGCAAGGGCTGATGTGGACAAGCTGATTCTGGAGTCAGGTGCTCTGTTTAGCGCCACTGTATACTCTGAACCAACTACGGGGACTGGAAGAGATATTATTACCTGCGCGGGAGATGCAACCGCTCTTGCTGAAGATGCTTGCAGAGTGCTTCAAAGCGCTAAGAAGAAATATTGCCCAAAGGTAATCCACCTCATCCTTTACGCTCCTGCGGGGTTCTGTCTGTTTCTGGGGCAAAAACTGAATGCTCTGGGTGAGATCGTCGCCTATGAGCGCAGGATGGATGAGAGCTACCTGCCTGCAATTAGATTGAGAACAGGTTGAGGTGCGATCGCCTTGCTACTTTTCTGGAGGGCTATGGTCGTCGAGTTCAGGAGAGTGTGTTTGAATGTTTCCTTTCATTACAGGAGATGAAGGATTTGCATCATAAGGTAAAGCGTCGGGTTAAACCCC
>JBIKWV010000756.1:0-3421 GCA_044356135.1 Elainellaceae cyanobacterium | reverse complement strand
AAGTCAAGTTTTGTATGAGGTGAAGGGGGGAAACCCCTTCTTGGGGGCAACGCCCCCAAACCCCCGTTTTGCAAAATTTAGTGCTTGCAACACTAGATTGCCTGCATGGTGTCCCATGCGCCATAGCGATCGCCATAGTAATGCAAAATCTGCTCTACACGACGACGAGATTCTGCATCGGCTGGGGTGGCGTATTCGATCCATAGCCCTCCGACCTGGCTCTGGGTGTAGTCGAACTGCTGCGAAGTCTGGGGCATCAGTCCGGCGTTCACTCCTGATACCTGGCGCAGATGGGCGGCAAGCTCGCGGTAGACCGCCAGCGGCAGGCGGGGAAAGCTAACCTGGAGGCGCTGTGATGGTTCCAAACTCGTATCCCTCATTCCAAATTAGGCGTTGCTGGAGAGCGGCTCTTCGTCCGCTGATCGATCGACCTCGGCAAAGATCGCTCTGTTGGATTCGATCGACACTGTACCGTTGCGATTAGCTCCACTACCGGGCGTGGGCAATACGCAGCAGTTGACCTCATCCAGACAAACCTTGCCCCACTGGAGCGCCCACCGCACCAGTGCTACCCGATTTCCAGTCGCTGTCTTGGTCAAAATGTTGCTGATGTGGTTATCGACGGTTCGCTTGCTAATCTCCAGCTTTTCCGCAATCTCCTGGTTGGTCAGCCCCCCGGCCACCAATTCCACAATCTGAAGCTCCCGGTCGGAAAGAGAGCTTGAATTCAGGTCATCACCCGTCATAACCCCACCGTGTATATGTACCTACTCCAATTCTAAGTGTTTATTCACAAAACCATAATTTTCTTTTTACGAAGTTCAGTCTTTAGTTACAGATACAGCAATTGATGATTTGTTTAGGGGCTTGCCATAAAATAAAATCCCAGTAAAATCCCAGTTTTCACCTGGCGCGGCGAAGCCGCGCCAGGTGAAAACTGGGATTTTATTAATCAGCAACCCCCTTAGGACAAGGGGAGTGGGGGCACTGCCCCCTTGCACCCCGTACCGTAGTATCAGTTTCGCGTTAACGCAATACCTCCTCTAACTGATGCTGCTCCCACAGTTGTTGATACAGGCCCGATCGCCCCAGCAATTCGGCATGGGTGCCCGACTGCACGATGCTACCGTTGTCCATTACCAGAATTCGATCGCAGGTTGCCGCCGCAGACATCTGATGTGTGATGAACAGAACCGTTTTGCGTTGAGTCCCCTGCTTCAGATTCTTGAGAATCTCTGTTGCCGTCTGATTATCGACGCTGGATAGCGCATCATCGAGAATCAATACGGGAGCATCCACCAGTAGCGCGCGAGCGAGGGCGGTGCGCTGCCGTTGGCCGCCAGAGAGGGTGATGCCGCGTTCGCCCACGATCGTCTTGTACTGCTGGGGAAAGTTGAGAATTTCGGGGTGGATCTGCGCCTGCTTGGCCGCAAATTTCACCTCATCCTGTTCGGCGTCCGGGTCACCGTAGCGGATGTTGTTCTTAATGGTGGTGCTGAACAGGAAGCTTTCCTGGGGCACATAGGCGATCGCCGCCCGCAGATCCTTCAGTCGAATTTGAGTAATGTCGTAGCCATCGAGGTAAATTTGGCCGGGGGCAATTTCCAGCAGCCGGGGCAGCGCATTGGCCAGCGTGGATTTACCAGAGCCAATCGGGCCAACGATCGCCACCGTTTCTCCCGGCTGAATTTTGAAATCGACGTGACTCAGAGCCGGATGCAGCGCTTCGGGATAGGTGAAGCTGAGGTTCTGGGCGCACAGCCAGCCCTGCACCTGAGACTGGGGGAGGGCGATCGCCCCCGCTTCATCGCGAATGTTGGGTTCCACCGTGAGGATGTGTTCCACCCGGTCGATACTCACTTCCCCCCGCTGATAGGCTGTAATCGTAAAGCCCAGCAGCGCCGTTGGGAACACCAGTCGTTCGACGTACAGCAGCAGCGCGATAAAGTCTCCGACCGTAATCCGACCGTCGGCAATCTCCCCTGCCCCCAGCGCCAGCAGCACCAGCAGACTGATGCTGGCCAGCCCCCCCAACAGCGGGAATAGCGTATTGCGCGTTTTGGCCAGAGCCAGGTTGGACTTCAGCAGTGCCTGGTTCAGGTCCCCAAAGGCAGCTCGTTCGTTGTCTTCCTGGGCATAGATCTTGATCAGCGCCATGCCGCTCATATCTTCCTGAATCAAATCGCTCAGGTTGGAAGTCCGCTGCTGTACGTCGAGCTGCTGATTGCGCAGGCGATCGCTAAACAGATGCACCAGAAAAAACATGATGGGATAGATGGCGATCGCAATCAGTGTCAGCCGCACATCAATTCCCAACATGACGGGCAGCGTCAGAGCGTAGGCAAAAATTGTGTTGGCCAGACTGAGCACAGCAAACCCCAGGAGACGCCGGATGTTGTCCACATCGCTGGTGGCGCGACTGATAATATCGCCTGCGGTGTTGGTGGCAAAATAGGCAGGTTCCAGCGTCAACAGGTGATTGAAAATCTGCTGCTTCAGGTCAAACTCCACCTGTCGTCCCACCCCAAACAGGGAAATGCGAGACACCATCCGCACGATCAACATGACTGAGGCCAGTCCAAAAATCACCAGTGCGTAAAAGATAATGCGCTGGTAGGTGAGGGTCTGCTGGAGTTCATCGATCCCATCCCGAATCAGCAGTGGAATGTAGACGCCAATTGCATTGACGATAAGTAGTGCCAGAATGCCGATCGCAGCCTGTCTACGATGGGGCCGGAGGTAACCTCCCAGTTTATTAAGTTTCGACTGTGCCATGTTCTCAAACGCTCCCAGGCAGTAGGGCTGGGTGACTGTACCTCAGGCTACCAAATATCCCACGACCTCCACCGTACACCCTATCCACCACAGGAGAGATCGTCAGTTCAGGTGATTTGTTTGCTTAACACCAGCCTTTATCACCGCAGCAGCAGCGGATTGAGTAACCAGCCCCGCAGGAAATAGTAGACGACGGATAAAAACTCCTCAATCGCACGGGTTGTCAGCATCAGGGCATCCACATTTGGAATCAGATCGCCAATCCAGGCCAGCGGTCTGCCATTGTTCTGTACCTGGAAAAGAAACTGGTCGGTGGGTCGGGGTTCCACCCGGATACCCAATCTGGCAAAGGTGGCCTGAATACGCCTCATGCTCACTGAGGGGGCAACAACGACGATCGAATCGCTGGGTTGATTGACGATACTGCCAGATTTCACAAAACCGCGCTCCTGCAGCAGACGTTCAACCTGAACAGCGCTGCTCTGGATGGAGGTTCCCTGGGTATCAATAAAAATTCGGTCAGAGGGAACACCAGCCGCTGTCAACGTTGCAATAATATTTTGACGGGCGGCTTCCTGCGCTTCTGGGGTTTGATTGAGGCTAACCCTGCCGGTACTGACAATAACATACAGATTGCCATTTTGAG
>JBIKWV010000755.1:0-3428 GCA_044356135.1 Elainellaceae cyanobacterium | reverse complement strand
CGGGTGTCTCACCCACCCGGACGGTCAAGATGCCCATCCCACAAAAATGACAAGTGATTCAATTTTAAGTGGGGTGCAGGGGCTTCGACGGCTCGACCATTCGGCTTGGCTCAGGCCGGAAGCTGATCCCACACGGGTCGGGTGAGCCTCACCGAACTCTGAGCGCTCACGTTGAAGTTTCCGCACAGGGGTTCCCCTTGCACCCGTTTAATCAACCTTTTGGCTGCGACATTAGAAGCCGAGTATAGCAATCGAATAAATCAGCACAAAAAGCTGAAAGCTAATTCTGGACAGTGCTTTCAGCGATAGTAGTGGCTGGTTGCTTCAGTCTCTCTTCACAATTGATGGGCGGGTACGTTTTCGCTCTGTGGGAGTTGAGCCTGCATCACCAGGCAATTGCCATCCCGCAGCCGCAGCCGATACTCGACTTTATCCATCAAGCGGTTCAAAATTAGCCAGCCATAGCCGCCTTCCTGCTGGTTGCTGGGGCTGGGGGGCAGGTAGGTAGAAAGGTCGAAGCCCTGGCCCTGATCCCAGATTTCGAGTTGCAGATCGCGCTGCTCCAGTTTCAGGCGAATCAAGACAGGAATATGCGGCTGGTCACGATGGGCGTGGCGCACTACGTTGGAATAGGCTTCCACCATGACCAGGCGCAGACGGTTGGAGTGGTTTTGCCAATTAACTTCCTGGCCCAATTCCAGCTCTAGAGAATTGAGGAGCCACTGTTCCACCACACTGAGGAACCGAAGATCGCTGGGTACATGAAGCTCGGTTCGCATAACCTACAAAACCTCCAGAGCAAGTAGGGTTTGGTCATCTTCCTGGACAGGATTGTGTGCCTGGATGTGGGCGATCGCCGCATCCAAATCCAGTGCCCCAGGTTGCTGGTGCAGAAGCTGCCAGAGGCCATCCTGTCGTAACATGACCCCTGCTGGTTGAGTCCCCTGGGGCACGGTTGCCTCAGTGATGCCATCGCTGGAGAGCAAAAATACATCGCCTGTGCGGAGCTTCCAACTCCCAGCCTCTGCCTTCCAACTGGGCAGAATCCCTAGTGGGACACCCCGCACCTTCAGGTAGTTTGGTTCAGCATCCTGCTGTTTCCGGTTCCACACCAGAGGGTAAAGGTGTCCGGCGTTGGCATAGACCAGTTCCCCCGTAGCGGGCCTATAGCGGGCCAGGGCGAGGGTAATAAAACAGTTACTACTGACCAGGTCTTCGGAGAGGCTGCTGTTCAGGTTTTGCATGACCTGGTGGGGGTCTGGTGAGATTTCCTGAGATAGCTCTCGCCGCAGGACAGAGATGGCACTGGTCATAAACAGGGCAGCAGGCACGCCCTTGCCGGAGACATCCCCGACGCCAATCCAGACATCGCCCTGCGGATGGACATAGACCTCGAAGAAATCGCCGCCCACTTCACGGGCCGGATGGCAACACGCCTGAATCCGCACGTTCTCCAGCACAGGTAGCTCCTGCCGCAGCAGGTTGGACTGGATCTGACGAGCGACGGCCAGTTCTGCACGCATCTGCTCGGTCTGTTCCTGAATCAGCCGCAGGGCACGGTGCAGTTCATCTGTGCGCTGCTTGAGAACACGATAGGTGTCAGCCGCCTGCGCCACAACCATTTTGAGTTTGTCTGGGGTCCAGGGTTTCGTGATGTATTTGAAGACCTTCCCGGCGTTGATTGCTTCCACTAAATCTTCAACATCGGTGTAGCCGGTCAGGAGAATTCGGATAGTATCCGGGAATTCCTCGGCGGTCTTGCTCAGAAACTCTGTACCGTTCATCCCCGGCATTCGCTGGTCGGAGATGATAATTGCCATTTCGCCTTCCTGCGCAAGCAACTTCAGGGCATTCATACCACTGTCGGCCTTGAATACCTTAAATTCTCGTCGAAAGGTACGGTGCAGCAAGTCCAGGTTGTCAAACTCGTCATCCACTACCAGGAGTTTCAATTCGCTGCGCTCTGCCTGGGTCATCCTGTCGATACTCCCAATCTCAGTCTTAAACGTACCCCTGATCAGAGAATTGCTAACAGTTGGGCGGGTGTCGCGTCAGGACGAGATCATCCGGGCGAGAGAGGCCAGCGATCCCCGCCGCATTCTCCCGCCCTAAATTACAAGTCCAGTTTGGCTGATCCGCCTGGTTTTGGCGAGGGGCATTCCTTCACCCTCCGCTAACACCAGCAGAAGATGGCGACATTTTTCAATTTATTTCTGGAACAGTCACCCAGGAGTGTGGCATTCTGGGAAACACCCCCCCAAGATTGATGATCTTTTCTGCCGCCATGCACACCTTCTTGCCGATCGCCTACTTCGAAGATCAGTTTGTTCCCTTTGCAGATGCAAAAATTTCCATCGCTACCCATGCGCTGCACTACGGTACCGGAGCGTTCGGCGGATTGCGCGGCATTCCCGATCCCAACAATCCAGATCAGATCCTGCTGTTTCGGCTCGATCGCCACTGCAAGCGGCTCAGTGCCAGTGCCCATCTGATGCACTTCGACCTGCCTGCCGACAAGATCCAGCAGGTGTTAGTGGATTTCGTGAAGAAAAATCAACCCAGAACATCGTTCTATATTCGTCCCTTTGTTTACACCTCGGATCTGGGCATTTCTCCCCGTCTGCACAGCGTTGAAAAGGACTTTTTTGTATACGGTCTGGAACTGGGAGATTACCTCTCCCCCGATGGCGTCAGTTGCCGTATCAGCTCCTGGTACCGTCAGGAGGACCGCAGTCTCCCCCTGCGCGGCAAAATCAGCGGAGCCTACATTACGTCATCCCTGGCCAAAACCGAAGCGGTGGAATCGGGCTTTGATGAAGCCATTCTGATGAATTCTCAGGGTAAGGTGAGCGAAGCTTCGGGGATGAATATTTTTGTGGTGCGCAACGGCACCCTGATTACGCCGGGATACGACCAGGATATTCTGGAGGGCATTACCCGCGATAGTGTGTTGACGATCGCCCGTGATATGGGGATTCCTGTCGTCGAACGATCGATCGATAAATCAGAACTGTTCATCGCCGATGAGGTATTTCTGAGCGGAACGGCGGCCCGTATTACCCCGGTCAGTCGAATTGAGAACTACAAGTTTTCCAGCGATCGCCCCATCACCACAAAGCTACGCGAAAAGCTCACCGCCATCACAGAGAATCGCGACCCCGACTATAAGGACTGGGTGTTCGTAGTTCCCCTGTAGGGATATAGCGTTTCTCAGTCTGGTGCAGTACAGATTTTCAAGTGAGAGCCGTGCGGAGCGCGGCTCTCACTTGAAAATCTGTGGTTTGCCTGAGCGCGGAGCGCTGTAATTGTGGGGTGGGCATCTTGCCCGCCCAAGTCTTTTCCCCTATGGGGCCTGTCATAAAATAAAATCCTAATGAAACCCCAGTTTCCGCCGGGCGCGGCGAAGCCGCGTCAGGCGGCAACAGGGG
>JBIKWV010000754.1:0-3430 GCA_044356135.1 Elainellaceae cyanobacterium | reverse complement strand
CAAGAACAAAGTCGTCTGTACTAATCGCGAATTTTTAAGAAAGACAGACACATTGCGGTTTTCGCTCCAGTGAAGTACAAATTTTTGTGATTTTTGTAAGACAGCCACGCTCCGCGCGGCTGTCTTACAAAAATTTGTCCCTTATCCAGGCGCGAAGCACTGTATGACAACCGTCTTTTCGATAAATACACTGAAACTGAAAAGAACAATTTGAACAGATTAGACCGTATTTCTACGGTGTTTTGTTTGGTCGTCCCCTCCGGTTTACAGTCCATCAACCAGGCCTTGTGCTGGCCTGAAGCTGTTGATCTACAGATAGGTGACCACTTCTCCAAAGTCTACCAACACAGACCGAACTTCACTCGATCTTTATACTGATTCGCTACGGCTTCATTATTTTCAAACGATATCGCCCGTATCGTGGAGTGTAGATTGTCCATGGAAACACGTACACACACGGGTGTCTTCTGCTGTATAGAGTGAACGGATTTGGCCATTGGGATATTGAGGTTTTAGTGCTGTCCGGCTTCAGGAGTGTCATTTGTAGAGTTTTAGCGATCGCAGGATCGCATTGAATGTGTCGCCCCCGCAGCCGTCAGGTTGCAGCATTCTCAAGAAACAGAACAAATGCCTTTAGTAACTCTGGCTTAACGACCAGCTGGAACTGCGTCTAGAGACCCAAAGGTTCCCCCTCATCGGTTCTTGTTCCGGCTGGAACTTGCTTTTTACCCCTTATGAATTATGCGTAAGCCAGTTCTAACTATCTTTTATCAGTTCAATCCCTGGCAGCCGACAATTGGGGGCATCCAGACGATTATTCGATCTTTTGTAAAATACGCACCACAGGAATTTGACCTGCGTCTGGTGGGGACAGGAGTCGGTTCAGATGCAACCGTTGGTCAGTGGAGCGACGGTGAGTTGGAAGGACACCAGATTCAATTTATGCCGTTGTTCAACCTCGAGGACGACAATGTGCGTAAGCGAATTCCAACTTCCGTCAAGTACACGCTGGCGCTTCTGGGGCGTTCTTTTACCTCAGATTTCATGCACTTCCATCGGCTGGAGCCAACCCTGGCAGCACTCCCCTGGGCAACTGACAAGACATTATTCATTCACAACGACATCGCTCAGCAGGTGCAGTCTGCCAAAGACAAAGCGGCCATTCTCTGGCAGCGATTTCCGAAGCTTTACTACGCCTTCGAGCAACTTCTGGTTCCCCAATTTACGCAAATTTATTCCTGCAATTCAAATTCTGCGAAGCTTTACCAGCAGCGCTATCCCAGTCTGGCTGATCGCGTCAACTATATTCGTAACACAGTGGATAATCAAGTCTTTTATCCATTGACTGCGGCAGAGCGCGATCGCCAACGCATTGCTCTGGCTCATCAGTTCAAGCTGCCTGAAACCACCCGGTTCCTGCTGTTCGCCGGACGGTTACATCCCCAGAAAGATCCCGTCTTGCTGGTGCAGGCGATCGCTGCCCTGAATCTGCCTGACATTCATCTCCTGATCGCTGGTGATGGAGAACTATCAGCCGCAGTCCAGGCGGAAATTCAACAGTTGGGTCTGTCAGAACAGGTCACGCTGCTGGGTCCCGTCAAGCAGGCACAGCTTGCCGACCTTCATCGGATTAGCAGTGCTTTCGTCCTATCCAGCGCCTACGAAGGGTTGCCCCTGGTGGTACTGGAAGCCCTGGCCTGTGGCACCCCGATTGTGACAACCCGTTGTGGTGAAACCCCCAACCTGTTAACGGCCAATAGCGGGGTTGTGTGCTCGGAGCGATCGCCCCAGAGCATCGCCGACGCATTGCGCCAGGTTTTACTACAGCCTGAGAATTTTTCTGCTCCGTCCTGTATTCAGGCGGCAGAACCATTTAGCGCTCGCCAGGTGATTCACAACGTGTACACAGAAATGTATCAGCGATGGGAGATGCGAGCGCTCGCTTAAGCGCCTGGTGTCTCCAGCCCCCTCAAACGAGGCACCCCCGCATCTCCCTATTTTTATTAGGAGATATCCAGCAATAAAATTACCTGCGTTGTGTGGGCGCGTCCCCCCGTTGCGCGGGGGGAACCACCCACACAACAGGTATCTTCTTTTGCGGAAATCCCCTTAGTCCCCTGTAACTTGCTCCTAGTAAGGATCAACTCCCTATGAGAATCGCCGTTATTGGTGCTAAAGGACTACCACCCAAACAGGGCGGCATCGAACATCACTGCGCTGAAATTTATCCCCGCATGGTGGAAAAAGGTCACGAGGTTGATCTGTATGCTCGCTCCTCGTACATCAAAACCCAATGGGGGGACACCTATTCCTATCAGGGTGTGCGGGTGGTTCCCCTGCCCTGTCCTGGGTTGAAGGGATTTGACGCTTTTCTGAGTGCTGCAATCGGGGCGATCGCGTGCAGTGGCAAACGCTATGATGTTATCCATTTCCATGCACTCGGCCCGTCTCTATTCACCTGGCTCCCTCGTCTCACCACCAGAGCCAAAATCGTTGTCACCTGTCATGGCTTAGACTGGCAACGGGCGAAATGGGGTAAGCTTTCAAGCCGCCTAATTCGTCTGGGTGAAGAGGCTGCGGTGCGATTCTCCCATCGCATGATTGTGGTATCCCAAAGTTTGCAGGACTACTTCCTGGAAACTTATAACAAAGAGACAACGTACATTGCCAACGCGCCCGCCAACTACGCAGTATCCGATCCCAACTTCAGTTATGGTTCATCCCTGGGGTTAAAGCCGGGACGCTACATTGTATTTCTCGGTAGACTGGTGCCTGAAAAATGCCCCGACCTGCTGATTGATGCTTTCCATCGTCTTCAGCGAGACAACTGGAAACTGGTTATCGTTGGCGGCACTAGCGATACCTCACCCTACTCCGATGCACTGTTTCATCGCGTTACCAACCACCCAAACATTGTATTCACTGGGGAACTTCAGGGAAGCCGCTTAGCAGAAATTGTGCGATCGGCTCGGCTGTTTGTGCTGCCGTCCAAGTTAGAAGGGCTGCCACTGGCGCTGCTAGAAGCGATGCGGGAGGGTGTCCCGGTGATGACCAGCGATATTCCTGTCCATCAACAACTATTGGGTTCAGATCGGGGAGTTTTGTTCCGTACAGGTAGCCTGGAGGACTGCCATACCCAGCTAGAATGGGCGCTGCATCACCCCTCACAGATGGCAGATATGGCGAATAATGCAAAGCGCTATATCCGCGCCAACTACAACTGGGATCAGATTACTGCGAGTTGCCTGGATCTATACCACCAGGTAGTTACCCCCTCCAGTGTGATTAATCGCAAAGCGCGACTCCGGCTTCCGACTTAGGGATCTGCTGTTGGAAAAGATCCCAGTTTTCGCCGTGTCAGGCGAAAACTGGGATCTTAATTTTATGGCAAGTCTCTTAGGGATGCACTTTTGACTAAACTGCGCCGATT
>JBIKWV010000752.1:0-3438 GCA_044356135.1 Elainellaceae cyanobacterium | reverse complement strand
CCGCGCCAGACGAAAACTGGGATCTGACTGGGATTTTATTTTCTGGCAAGCCCCTTAACAGCAGGAACTGCTATAAATTTGCCGCGAAACGCTCTCTGTGAGAGTATTTCGCGGCATGGCAGGAAGAAATAGTCACAAGTTTAGTCAGAGGGTTCACAATCCTTTAAACACACTTAAATTCAGAGCCAGATGCCTCTAGGGAGGATTGAATTCTTTAGGGAGCTTCTGTTTACTAAACTACAAAGGCGCTGCAATCATTGGCCTTCACTGACCTACTTTCACTGACCTTCCAGGACAACCAGACATCCAAAAGCTTCGGCTTCTCGTAATCAGGGTAATGTCGTGTTTACCCTAATCGGAGCATCCGGGTGAATTTTTGCATGAACACTGAGCATCACACCGGGTTTGGGTTCAGTTGTTGCTGCCTTGCTGCTCAAAACGAGTCCATCTACAAGAGCAATTATCAATGACAACTTTTTCTCTGCTGACTCACCACCTGACCCCCCTCATGTCAGTTTGGATGGTTCACCCATTGCTGGGATTGCACATTCCCGACGGATTTCTGACCTGGCCTGTGAGCCTGGTGACATGGGTAATTTCGATCGCCCTGATCACCATTGCCCTGCGCCGGGTTCAGGCTGAATACAAGGAGCGCACCGTTCCCCTGATGGGGGTCTGCGCTGCTTTCATTTTTGCGGCTCAAATGATCAACTTTCCCATTCCAGGCGGCACTTCGGGTCACCTGCTGGGGGGAACGTTGGCCGGAGCATTGCTTGGCCCCTGGGCCGGGTCTCTCGTGATGACAGTGGTCTTCATTGTCCAGGCCGCTCTGTTCCAGGATGGTGGCCTCACCGTATTGGGTGCAAATATTTTCAATATGGGGCTGATTGGCACCTTCGGTGGCTACTACCTGTACAAAGCCATTCGCAAAGCCATTGGCACCAATAGCTGGCGCGGTATTGCCATTGGTGCCGCAGTCGCTGCGTGGAGCAGCGTCGTTGTGGCCGCCGTGGTCTGCGCCGTGCAATTGGCGCTGTCGAGCACCGTGACGCTGATGACGGCGATCACTGCGATGGTCGGCTGGCACATCATGATCGGCATTGGTGAAGCGATTATCACCGTCCTGGCGCTGCAATACGTCTGGCGCACTCGCCCTGACCTGTTCTACGACCCACCGCAAAGACGCGTGGCAGGCCGTCCTCGGACTGCGATGTCGCGGTAATCGTTGGAGAAATTTTTGCTAACTCAATGTTTTCCGTGGAAGGAGCGGGCGTGGCATTCGGGCGGGAAATTCTAGAAAATCGCTGCAATTTTTCGCCGAATGCCGCGCCCCTACCGGGTTGGTTTGTCGTTTTCAATACGGAACTGAATTATGAATTCTACTTCTCGGAATCGGGCATTTGTCCTGGTTGGACTGGGCACAGCGCTGTTGATTGGCGTTCTTCTGTCACCGTTTGCCAGCCAGAACCCGGATGGGTTGGATCGGGTGGCTCAGGATCACGGGTTTGATACGAAGGCCAGCGAAAATCCGGTCGCTCACCAACTGCCGTTCCATCAGGTATTCGATGAGTACGCCCTGCGAGGTGTGCCCGATGCGATCGCCACTCCCCTGGCAGGTCTGGCAGGGACACTGGCGGCCTTTGGATTGGCCTGGGGAATTGGCAGGCTGACGGTACGCGGCAACACCACTGAGGGAAATGCTGACTTCGATGCTGGCGATCGCTCCTAGATAAACCCTCACTCAACCGTCATGCTGCTGCATATTGGCGCTGTTCACCTCGATATCGACAGTCAGAGAACCAGTCTCTGGCATCACCTGGCTCCCCGCACTCGTGTTCTCTGTGCCCTGTTGTTTGTGTTTGCCACCGCGCTAACCCCCAACGGTCAATGGTGGACCTGGGCAGTTTATGGGGCAGGGTTGGCGATCGTTTTATTGCTGAGTCGAGTCACCCTGCCCGTTCTCCTGCGTCGAGCCGCTGTTGAACTGGTGTTTGTCGGGGTCGTCGTCCTGGGAACCTTGTTCCATCGGGGCGGCACGGTGCTATGGCAGTGGGGGATTTTGCAAATTACAACAGACGGTCTAACAGTGCTGGGCAGCGTCACTCTGAAGGCGCTGCTCTGCCTGCTGACGCTCAACCTGCTGGTGCTGACCACCTCCATCCCTGCCCTGCTCCATGCCCTCACCGCCCTGCGCATGCCGCCACTGCTGGTGGCAATTCTGGCCTCTATGTACCGCTACACGGGCGTTCTGGTAGAAGAATTTCAGACAATGCAGCGGGCCGCAGCGTCTCGAAATCTGCTGGGACGCGGTCGCGGCCATCGACGGGTGATTGGCAATATGATGGGCAGCCTGTTTATTCGCACCTATGAGCGGGGCGATCGCATTCATCAGGCAATGCTGTCTCGTGGCTATACAGGGCTACCGCCTGCCCCCGATGTACCCAAAGGCGGACGCATTGATATTGTGGCAATTACGCTCACGACCGCACTGCTACTACTGGGGCAGGTCGTCTCCCTCATTCATTTCTATGCATCATAATCCCATTCATATTGAACGCCTCTGTTTTGCCTATCCCGATGGCACTGAGGCGCTGCAATCGATTGACCTATCGATTCAAGCCGGAGAAAGAGTAGCGCTGGTGGGTGCCAACGGCTCTGGCAAATCAACGCTGCTCCAGCACTTGAACGGCATTTTACTGCCGCAGGCAGGTGAAGTCTGGGTGGGAGAAATGCCTGTTACCACACAAACCCTGAAAGCAGTTCGGAACTTTGTCGGTCTGGTGTTTCAGAACCCCGATGACCAACTGTTTATGCCAACCGTCTGGGAGGATGTCACCTTTGGCCCAATGAACCAGGGCATTCAACGTGGCGATCTGGAACATCGTTTCTTCCACGCAATGCAGGCGGTTGGGCTGGATGTGGAGTACTATGGGCCACGCAACACAGGCAATCTTTCGGGCGGCGAGAAAAAACGGGTGGCGATCGCCGGAGTCCTCGCTATGCAGCCCCAGGTGCTCGTTCTTGACGAACCAACCGCCCAACTCGACCCCCGATCCCGCCGCCACCTGATCCACCTGCTGCACACGCTGCCCCTGACTCAGGTGATCGCCACCCACGATCTGGATCTGGCGGTCGATCTCTGTCCCCGCACCGTCATCCTCAGTCGGGGACAAGTCGTATTCGACGGCCCTACAGAAACAGCAATGTGCGATCCCGTCTTTCTCGACCAGCACGCTCTGGAAACTCCACTCTGCTACTCACGCCCTTACTGTTCGCTGAACGATAGCCCCGTTGGGGTCTTAACTGAGGCCACTTTTGAAGTCAGCCTCCACATTCCAACCGAAGAACGATAAGTTCTGGAGGTTTGACTATAGCGCTTTGCGCTTGGATAAGGTACAGATTTTTGAGAGAGAGCCGCGCGGCGCGCGGCTCTCTCTC
>JBIKWV010000751.1:0-3439 GCA_044356135.1 Elainellaceae cyanobacterium | reverse complement strand
CTGGCGTTACCGTGACCCTGTAGAGACGTTCGATCGAACGTCTCTACAGGGTCACGGTAACGCCCACCCCAAAATATCGGCAATTTGATGGCAAATCATCATCGGGTTGAACGGTTTGGTGATAATGCCCGCCACGCCCATCTCGGCGAATCGAGCGCGATCGCTCGGCAATACCTTTGCTGTCAGCAGAATCACCGGAATTGTTCGAGTCATAGGGTTGGACTGAAGCTGTTCATACAACTGAGTGCCATCCATGTCAGGCATTGAGATATCCAACAGAATTGCTTCGGGCTGCTCCAGCCTGCACTTTTCCAGTCCCTCCTGCCCTGATGTCGCCAGAATGGTTTTCCATGCTGAAATATCCTCCAGGGCCGCCTGGACGATTTCACGAATACTGTCCTCATCATCGATAATCAAAATGCGTCGGGTCATAGTTGGGCATCTCTTCGTCAGACAAAACGATTGGTAGAGTGAAATAAAACCGACTTCCCTGGCCCAACTGGCTCTCGGCCCAGATTGTACCGTTGTGTTGCTGCACGATCGCTCGACAGATGGCTAACCCCAACCCCGTTCCGCCCTTGCGCCGTGAATCAGAGACATCCACCTGCTGAAACCGATCGAAAATGGTTTCTAGCTTGTCGGCAGGAATCCCTCGCCCCTGATCCGTCACCTGAAACAGAACATCGGGGGTATCGGGATGTAGTTGTGCAGACAACCAGACGGTACTACCGGGGGAGGAGAATTTGATGGCATTGCTGAGCAAATTGGTCAGTACCTGAAGAATGGCGTGTGGGTCTGCTCTCACCTGGGCCGAGATGGGTTGAACGACCAGATCGATCGAGACATTCGCAGCAATGATCTGGGCGCTGACAGCCGCCTGTTCTAACAGTAAGGCGACGTTACAGCGGTGCATGGCGAGGGTGGTATTGGCAGAACTGAGCCGCTCCAGGTCGAGAATATCGTTCACCAGTTGCCCCAGGCGATCGCTATCGTTCAGCGCAATCTCCAGCATCCGCTTGAACTTGTCAGGACTGTCATTGTAGATACCGCTGGCCAACAGCCCTAATGCCCCTCGAATTGCAGTCAGTGGCGTTCGCAACTCATGACTAACGACCCCAATAAATTCATCCTTCAGTCGGTCAACGGTGTGGCGATCGCTAATATCCTGAACCTGGGTCACAAAATAAAGCGGTTGCTGATCGGGGTCCCGTACCAGAGAAACGCTGAGCAGCGCCCAGACCACATGCCCCTGTTGATGGATGTAGCGCTTCTCCATCTGATAGTTCCACAATGCCCCACTCAGCATTTGCTGCATACAGTTCAGGTTTGCTTCCAGATCATCAGCATGGGTGATCTCCTGGAACGTCATCTGGGTCAACTCTGCTTCGCAGTAGCCCACAATCTCGCACAGTGCCTGATTCACCTGCAACCATTGTCCTGTCAAAGAAACGATCGCCATGCCGATGGCTGCATCATCAAACGCACTCCGAAATCGCTCCTCGCTTTCCCGCAGCGCTGCCTCAGCCCGTTTGCGATCGCTGATATCGGTGACCAGGCTGAAACACCCCCGCACCTGGCCGTCTTCAGCCACGTCCGGCACCAGCAGACTGGAGAACCAGCGAGTGAGACCATCCTGGCCTGTTTGTACCACCTCATAGGACACCATCTCACCCGCGATGACCGCCTCCAACTGGTGTTCAATCATCTGATAGGCTTCCTCCCCCAGCAGACTGCGGATATGCTGACCCTGAATTTGAGCGCGGCTCAAGCCAAACCGCTGCTCGTAGATGCGATTCACAAACTGATAGCGCTGCTCCCGGTCGAGGTAAGCAATATAGACAGGCAATGCATCCGCCAGCAATCTCACTCGTGCCTCATCCTGAACTCGTTCGATCAATTTTTGCCGAAGCTGGCGATCGGTTTCTGCCAGATCCGCCGTCCGTTCTACCAGTTGTGTCTCCAGACCACGGTAGAACGCCGCCAGATCATTGGCCATCCGGTTAAATGCTCCCGCCAGCGTGCCAATCTCCCTGACGCGACTGGGGGGCAAGGTTTGATTCAGGTTACCACTGGCGATCGCCCGAGCCGCCTGACTCAGCCGCAGCAGGGGCCGAGTTGTTCGCTCTGCCGTCCATCCGGCGATCGCAATGGCTCCCGCCAGCGCCATCAGGCACAGCAGCACCGTCATCTGGGTGTTGGCCTGAATCTGCCCAGTAAACTCCGACTCAGGCACAACAATCACCATCAGCCAGTCCAGCCCATGGGCATCACTCAGGGGCATCACCTGGGCAAACTGCCGCTCTCCATCACTCTGAAACGTAAACTGCTGGGGCTGGGCGATGCCCGACAAACCACCGGGGCGATCGCCCAAAAAATGAACCGCATCGCGAATTGAGGAATTAGCACTATCCAGAGCCTCCAGAAAGTGCTCCTGACCAGACTGTGCCTGAAGCTTATAGGGTTCCTCCATCGTGGAGTTGGCCACCAGAATTCCCTGGCGATCCATGATCCAGATACCCCCCGTCCGACCAATGCGGATTGTTCGCAAGAATTTGCTGATGTCCTTCAGACTACGGAGGGCATAGGCCACCCCCATCAGTTCACCCGTCTTCGTGTCATAAACTGGCTCTGAGAGCGCGATCAGCAATTCTCTGGTGTAAATGTGAGGGTAGATCGTCGTCCAGGTCGCTTTCCGTGCCCGGACTGCGGCCTGATACCAGGGGCGCTGGCGGGCATCAAAATTGACGGTTGTCTGGGTGACCCGGTTGGGTTGGCCATCGGGCGTCAGGGTGTAGGAAAGATAGCGCCCACCCCCATTCGGTGCCGCCCGGATAACAAACGTTCCATCGCGCAATCGCTCGATCGCCCGGTGCCCCCCCTGTGGGTTGCCAAACCCAATAATCGTCATGGGAAACCAGTCATGGAGCTGCATTTGCTCCCATGCCTGCTGCTCCTGACTGGAGAAATCTTGAAAACTCCAGACCCCCCGTCGCAAAGCGCTGATATTACTTCGATTAATCAGATCGGGTACGGTCAGATAGATGCGAATCCGTTCCTGCACACGGGTACTCACCTCGCTCTGAAGCTGAGTCACCAGTTGATTGATCGTTCGCTGTCCATTCAGCGATGTGAGATACCCTGTCAATCCGACCACCGTCAGAATTTGCAAAACAGCAGGAATTAACAGCACCAGCCTGAAGGAAATCGGCTGTTTCTGAAAATCGATCCACAGCTTTGAAATTGATTGAAGGCAATAGAAAAGGTTCATACAGGAGCGCAGTGTACAACTGGGGCCGTCCGGCAAAATGCGCTATTCTTCTACATTTTATTAACGAAAAGCAAGGCGTTTCCCTGGTCGTCGTGGTCTGACATCGTCGAAACAGTGCATTAGTGCTGTGGGGCGGGCATCCTGCCTGCCCAGAACACCAGGCAGGCAGGA
>JBIKWV010001075.1:0-3444 GCA_044356135.1 Elainellaceae cyanobacterium | reverse complement strand
GCGGCGTGGTGTATGAGGGGTCGACGCGCTCGACCGGCTGTCAATTCACCTTCACCTGCGATGGCTCAATTCGGGATAATCCGCGCGGCCCGGCGTGGCGGCAGGCGCAGTCGATCGCGGCGCAGGTTTATGGCGGTTTGAGCATGCCGCTTACCGGCGCCGCGACCCACTATCACACCACCGCCGTCGATCCGTACTGGAACGACAGTCTGGTGCAGACCCGACGGATCGGCGCGCACATCTTTTATCGTTTGCCGTCGAAGCGCGAAAAGCGCGCCATTGAAGTGGAAGCGAGCCTGCGCGGCCGCTATGATGCTGGTGAAACGGGCGTTTCGGGCGCGGCGAGCTGATTTTCAGCTGATAGCATCAAGACCGATATCGAGTGCTGGCGCAGAATGCGTCAGCGCGCCGATGCTGATCACGTCAACGCCGGTTTCCGCGACTGCGCGCACGGTATCGAGATGAACGCCGCCGGAGGCTTCAAGCACGGTATGGCCCTTCGCCTCCGCCACCGCCGTGCGCAGATCCGCAATGCTGAAATTATCAAGCAAAACCGCATGCGGCCGGAACGGCAGCGCCTCGCGCAGTTGTTCAAGGCTATCCACTTCCACCTCGACCACACGCATATGGCCGGCTGCATTCCGCGCGCGGCTAAGCGCCTCCGCCACGCCGCCGCATGCGGCAATGTGATTATCCTTGATCAGGATCGCATCATCGAGGCCGTAGCGATGCGGCCAGCCGCCGCCGTGAATGACAGCGGCCTTCTGCACGGCGCGCAAACCAGGAAGGGTTTTGCGGGTGGCCGCGATCTTGGCGCCGGCGCCGCGCACCGCATCAACAAACCGCGCCGTCAAGGTCGCGGTTCCACTCATCAGCGTGAGAAAGTTCAACGCCACACGTTCGGCGGCAAGAATGGCGCCCGCGGGGCCTTCTACAGCGGCAAGAATAGCGCCAGGAACGACCGCGGACCCATCATCCGTATGCGGATGAAACGTGATCGCGCTGTCGCTCAACAGCATCGCCAGCCGCGCAAGGTTTATGCCTGAAACCACGCCTGCTTTGCGCGCGATAAATTGCGCTGAAAGGCGCTCGTCTGGGTGCAACAAGCTGGCGGTGATGTCGCCGCTGTGGCCGAAATCTTCCAAAAGTGCTTGTCGCACAAGCGGTTCGATCAAGACGGTAGGGATGGTCATGGCTGGCCTATGCTGATCGTGCTTTGACGGGCGCGATCATCCGTATGCGGATGATCGCTGCGGAAGTGGGCGCCGCGGCTTTCCGTGCGTCGCGCGGCGGCTTGGACGATCAGCAGGGCGGCCAACAAGGCGTCGCTTTCGCCATGCTGGTTTGTCAAGTCGCGCAGGCCAGCATCAGCGCTTGCCAATCCCGCAGCCTCGCGGCGCACGCCAACATGGCCGCTCATGATCCAACGCCCCTCTGCGATCACGTCGGGCGGCGATAGCCGCGGCACTGGTGGCGCATCGGCGGCTTTTCGCGCGGTGGGCGGATCGTCTCGCAGGCGGGTCGCTATGCGATCGGCGAATACGACTGCTTCCAAAAGCGAATTGGAGGCGAGCCGATTGGCGCCATGCGCACCGGTTGAGGCGCATTCTCCGACAACGGATAGTCCAGATACGGAGCTTCTACCCCACAGATCCGAAACCACGCCGCCCATATGATAATGCGCCGCCGGCGCCACCGGGATCGGCTGCGCGCGCGGATCGATGCCCGCCGCCATGCAGCTTTGAAACACGGTGGGGAAGTGATCCGGGAAGGCGGCGCCCACCGTCGCACGACAATCGAGAAAGGCGCCGCGGCCCGCCGCGCGTTCGGCCTCGATGGCGCGCGCCACCACATCGCGCGGCGCCAAATCCGCATCGGTGTGATAATCATCCATGAACCGGCGGCCCTGGGAATCAACAAGAAACGCGCCGTCACCGCGCAGTGCTTCGGTCGCAAGCGGGGCTGGATCGGCGCCAATATCAATGGCGGTGGGATGGAATTGCACAAACTCCAATCCACTCAGCAGTGCGCCCAGGCGATAGGCCGCCGAAAGGCCGCTGCCTTGCGCCGATGGCGGATTGGTAGTCACTCGATAAAGCCCGCCAATGCCGCCAGTTGCCAGCACCGTTTCGCGAGCGCGCAGCGCCACAAGCCGGCCCGCACCATCGGCCACCACAACGCCCGCGCAGCCGCCATGGGCCGCCGGCAGCAATCCGCGCAGCGTGAGGCCCTCGCGCACTGTGATGGATTCCAGGGCGCGCGTGCGGGCAATCAGCGACGCCATGATTTCAGCGCCCGCCCGATCACCGCTGACACGGGCAATGCGTGCGCGCGAATGCGCGGCTTCCAGGCTCAAAATCAAGGCCCCGGCGTCATCCCGGTCAAACGGTACGCCGTAGCCAATCAGATCCCGCACGCGGGCTGGACCTTCTTCGGCCAGGAGGCGCGCAACGGTGGCGTCGACTAGGCCCGCGCCGGCTTTTTCTGTGTCGGCGGCGTGCAGGGCGGGATCATCCTCGGGCCCCAATGCTGCCGCAAGCCCGCCCTGCGCCCAGGCGCTCGATGATGCCGCGCCCAACGGCGCCGGCGTGATAATGACCGATCGCGCCGGCGCGCGTTTCAGCGCCAGAAACAGGCCAGCCAGCCCCGCGCCGACAATCAGCACCGTGTCGTCGGCGATTGTCTGCGTATCCATCGGATCGGCGTTACAGAACTTCGACGACGGGCGGGCGTTTACGCACGTCAAAGTCGAGCGGCTTTTGCGTTTTCGGTAACGCCAACATCGCATCGATCGCAGCTTTGGCGCGCACGCGTATATCTTCGGGCACGATCACTTCGTGCTGATGATGCGCAATCGCATCATAGATCGCCTCTAGCGTGATGCGTTTCATGTGCGGGCAGAGATTGCACGGGCGCACGAAGTCGGTCTGCGGTGCGGCTTGCGCAACATTGTCCGACATCGAGCATTCCGTCAGCAATACCACTTTGCGCGGGTTTTGCTCCGTCACATAATTCGCCAGTGCCGCGGTGGAGCCGGCATAATCGGCCTCAAACAGAATGTCGGGCGGGCATTCCGGATGCGCCAGCACGATCACGCCTGGGTGCGCCTCGCGCAGATCGCGCACATCCTGTGCAGAAAAGCGCTCATGCACTTCGCAGCGGCCATGCCAAGCGATGATGGTGATGCCGGTTTGCGCCGCAACGTTTTTCGCAAGGAATTCATCCGGGATCAGGATCACGCGGTTGGTGTTCCATTCCTTCGCGATCCACTCCACCACTTGCACCGCGTTGGAGCTCGTGCAGGTGATGTGGCTTTCGGCTTTCACATCCGCACTGGTGTTCACGTATGTCACGATCGGCACATCAGGATAGCGCTGTTTGATCAGGCGCACATCGGCGCCCGTGATTGAGGCCGCCAGCGAACAGCCCGCACGCAGCTCTGGG
>JBIKWV010000042.1:0-12086 GCA_044356135.1 Elainellaceae cyanobacterium | reverse complement strand
ATCCCCTTCTGGTGAAGGGCAGGGCGATCGCACCTATTTCGGCGTCACTACCATGATGTCTGAGGAAGGCGCAGAGGTCGCCCTCACCCAGGCAGGTTTTCCCGACTTACCGGAGGGAGAAAGTCTGCCACTCACCCTGGAAATCCTTGAGGAGAAGCTGACGCTGAAGGGAAACGTCATCCGCAAGGGTTTTGAGGACGATTTTCCCACAGTACGAATTCACTTTGAACAGGTCACGCTACCGCAGCAGCGCACCCTGGTAGAAATTCTATTCTGCCGTCCCGGTCAGTGGGTCAGCCGCCATACTCCCGGTGAGCTGCAATCCGTGTTGCTCCTGTTCCGTATTCTACTAAAGCCAAGGGTAATCTTCGATCGGGATGTCGATGTCAGTGCGGTCGCCGTTGCCAAAGTGTGATCAGAGGAAACTAGATTTTAATAGACTCAGATCTTGGACCAGAAACCAAAACCCTGATTCTGCCGCCGCTCCGCAGCGGCAGAATCAGGGTTTTGGTTTTTCTTTCATCGAGGTGCAAGATCTGAGTAGAGTTATCTGGCGAGAACCGCACTCAGTAAGTTCTCGCCAAATACTTCTTTCTGGCTTCAGCAACGCCTGATCAGCGTTTATTGGTTACGGTACAACACCGTTCCGTCTGCCGCCTGTAGCGTAAACGTGATGTTTGTTTCTTCTTTAGAAGGGGCATCGAGAATAAGACCACGCTTACCATTGAGGGGTACTGTTGTTTTCTGACCATCTGTCCAGGTTACCTGGAGGTTACTGCCCTGGGTGATGAGTTTCTGATCAAGCAGGACTATCGTAAGCTGCGAGTTTCCCTCACTATTTCTGGACACATGGATGCCGACAGGCTCCTGCTTTGATCCACCACCGCTCATGTCGCATGCATGGACAAACTTCTGATTCTGCTCCATCCCAACATCGCAACTGCCATAGAAATTACCTTGTTTTTCAAACGCAATTGTTGTAATGTTTGTACGATTCAGCGTTGCGACAGGGTTAATCACCTGTTCCCTGGAAAATTGCTGGATTTCCTGCTCGGTGAGTGGACGAGTGGAGGGTAGCGTTTGGATACAGCTTGTACTGACGAGAGCAATAAGTAGAGATGACAGTCGGGATAAAACTGCAAACGGTCTTCTCTTAAACTTTCCCTTAAACATTGTCATAACCTGAGAATCAATCAACAACAACAGCCAAGTGCTGATACGGCTATCAGAACTTAAGCAGCACTGCTCATTTGTCACAAATTGGCGACCAGATTAGGGACAAACTTTGCCTGCTTGCCAAGCTCAATAAATTAGCAGGGCGCGATATTTTCACACCTCAGAGAGAATTCTAGCATGGGGTGTATTTTTTCACATTTATCAGCCAAATTGATGATTTAGCGGCATTTTCGTGCGATCGCCAATCCTCCAGGGAACTCTGGAAATAAATTTGCTTCCGTTCTTGATTTATGACGTCTCACTCCCTGCCCACGCTCCCTGGATACACCATTCTTGAGCGACTCTATACAGGCTCCCGTACCGCCGTGTATCGAGCAGTGGAGCAGGCGAGCGATCACCCGGTTGTAATTAAATTTCTACAGCAAGATTACCCGACCTTCAAGGAGCTGTTGCAGTTCCGCAATCAGTACACAATCGCCAGTAATCTGCCGATTTCAGGCATCGTTCGCCCTCAGCAATTGAAACCCTGGGGAAACAGCTACGCCCTGGTCATGGAGGATTTTGGTGGCATATCCCTTCGCCAGTATGTTCAAACCCATACCCTATCTGTTGTTGAGAAATTGGCGATCGCCGTTCAACTAGCCGAAATTCTCCACAACCTGCACCAGCATCGGGTGATTCACAAAGACATTAAGCCTGCCAATATTCTGATCCATCCTGAATCCAAACAAGTTAAATTAACGGATTTTAGTATTGCCTCCTTGCTGCCGCGTGAAGCTCAGGAAATTCAAAGCCCCAATATCCTGGAGGGCACTCTGGCTTATTTGTCACCTGAACAGACGGGACGAATGAATCGCAGTATTGATTACCGGGCAGATTTCTATGCGTTAGGAATTACGTTATTCGAACTGTTCACTGAACAGTTACCATTTCAATCTACTGATCTACTGGAACTCATTCACTGTCACATTGCTCAACCCGTTCCTTCAATCTATGACCTGAAACCAGAGATTCCAGGAGCGATCGCCCTGATCGTGGCCAAACTGATGGCCAAAAATGCCGAAGACCGCTATCAGAGTGGACTGGGTCTGAAATATGACCTGGAGATTTGTTTGAATCAGATGAAGAACACGGGGGAAATTGGCTGGCTGAAGCTGGGGGAACGGGATCGGGGCGATCGCTTCCTCATCCCCGAAACGCTATATGGACGCTACGACGAAGTGATGGCTCTGCTGACGGCGTTTAATCGGGTCAGTGAGGGCAACACAGAACTGATGCTGGTGGCAGGCTTTTCGGGAATCGGCAAAACGGCGGTGATCAATGAGGTGCATAAGCCGATCGTTCGCCAGCGGGGGTATTGCGTCAAGGGCAAGTATGACCAGTTTCAGCGCAACATTCCACTGTCAGCATTTGTCCAGGCGTTTCGAGATCTGATGGGGCAACTGCTGAGTGAAACCAATGCAGAACTGGCGCAGTGGCGATCGAGAATTCTGGAAGCGGTGGGTGAAAACGGTCAGGTGATGGTGGAGGTGATCCCCGAACTGGAGCGGATTATCGGGACGCAGCCTGCGCTGCCGGAACTATCTGGGAGTGCCGCCCAAAACCGCTTTAATCTGCTGTTTCAGAAATTTATTCAGGTGTTTACCACGGCAGAACATCCCCTGGTACTGTTCCTGGACGACTTGCAGTGGGCCGATGCCGCGTCCCTGAATCTGCTGAAACTGCTGCTGACTGGAGCCAGTTTCGGTCATTTGCTGATTTTAGGGGCCTATCGGGACAATGAAGTGTCTCCGGGCCATCCCCTGATGTTGACGCTGGAGCAGATTCAGCAGGAGACGGTTACTTCGCAGTCCTCCAGTGGGAGCATTGCCCACACCATGACTCTGGCTCCCCTGGAAGAATCCACGATCAATCAACTGGTGGCAGACACGTTGAGCTGCACGCCTGAAATCGCTCAACCGTTGACACAACTGGTGTATCAAAAAACGAAGGGAAATCCCTTCTTCACTACCCAGTTCCTCAAAGCGCTGCATGAGGACGGGTGGATTCAGTTTCAGCCAGAACTGGGCTACTGGCAGTGCGACATGACGGCAGTGCGGCAGTTGGCCCTGACCGATGATGTGGTGGAATTTATGGCGCAGCAGTTGCAGAAACTGCCGCTGGCTACACAGAACGTGCTGAAACTGGCGGCCTGTATTGGCAACCAGTTTGACTTGCAGACGCTGGCGATCGTGTCTCAGCAGTCGGAGACAGAGACGGCCACAGTGCTGTGGAAAGCCTTGCAGGAGGGCAATGTGCTCCCTACGGTGGAGACGTACAAGTTCTTCCAGTCCACAGAACCCTGGGCAATGAGCAGCGATCGCCCCATCCAGGTTTCCTACAAATTCCTCCACGATCGCATCCAGCAGGCCGCCTACTCGCTGATTCCCGATGACCAGAAATCGAGCATTCACCTGAAGATGGGTCAACTGCTGCGATCGCAAACCCCAGAGGATGTGCTGGATGAGAAAATCTTTGCCATTGTCAGTCAGTTCAACCTGGGCATCGAGCAGCTCACGACTCAGGCAGACCGTGAGACAGTGGCACACCTGAACCTGACTGCTGCCCGCAAAGCGCGGCTGGCTGCGGCCTACGCCGCCTCAGCGCAGTATTGTGCGATCGCCCTGCAACTGGTGCCCGATGGGTGGTCAAGGCTCCCCGGCTTTGCACTGGAACTCTACACCGAAGCGGCGAACGCGGCCTGTTTGACGGGAGCCTTTGATCAGGTGGATCGCTGTGTCCAGCAGGTGCAGCAGCACAACTCAAATCCGCTGGATCAGGTCAGGGTGATGGAGGTGCAGATTCAATCCCTGATAGCCCGCAGCCAACTGGCGGAGGCGATCCAGGTCGCCCGTGAAATTTTGCAGCCGCTGGGGGTGACCCTGCCCGAACAGCCCACCTCAGAGATGCTGCCCCCGGCACTGGAGCTGATTCGGCAGAAGATGGAGGCAATTGGGGATGTGGCTGCACTGCCAGCCATGCAGGACGCCGCCGCGTTGGCCGCGATGAGTATTCTCAGCAGTATGTCTTCGGCAGCCTACATCGGCGCTCCTACCCTGTATCCATTGATTGTGCTGAAGCAGATTGAACTATCGCTGGATCTGGGCCATGCGATCGAGACGCCTTACGCTTTTGCCACCTACAGTCTGATTCTCTGCGCATTTGGCGGTGAAATTGTCAGAGGCAATCAATCCGCTGATATTGCACTGGCGTTAATGGAGAAGCTACACGCAGATCGATTCAAGGCGAAAATTTTTAATCTGGTCTATCCGTTCACACGCATCTGGCAGGAAAAACTGCAAAATTCCCTGGCCCCCCTGCACGAGGGCTACCAGGCAGGACTGGAGTCCGGCGACCTCGAATTTGCCGCCTACTGTGCCTACAACCGCTGTAAGCTGGCGCTTGCCGCAGGCAGTGATTTGCTGCAACTGCAAACCAAGATGCAGCGTTATGGGGAGGCGATCGCCCAGCTTCAACAGACCACCGCGCTCAATTTTCATCAAATCATTCACCAGGCCGTTCTCAACTGGCTGGGGGAAACGGAGAAGCCTCAGCAACTGGTGGGCAGCGTCTATGATGAAACCGTTCGCTTAGACCAGCACCGCACCGCAGGCGATACCTACTCTATCGGCAGCTTCTATGCCCAAAAGCTGATTCTGACCTATCACTTCGGCACCCCAGAGGAGGCGCTGGCGATCGCTCAGACCGCCGAAACCGCGATTGCTGGCATCATTGGCACGGTTTTCTACGGCATTTTTCCGCTGTACCATGCGCTGACGTTGATGGCGAATACTGCCAGAGATACGGAGGAGTTTACTGCTGTAATGGAAGCAGTCAATCAGGATCTCGATCGCCTCAGCAGTTGGGCCACCCACGCCCCCATGAACTTTGCCCATCGCTGTGAGCTGCTGCGGGCGGAACAGCATCGGCTGTTGGGGAACCGGAGTGAGGCGATGGATGCGTATGACCGGGCGATCGCAGGGGCCAGAGCCAACGAGTACCTGCAGGAGGAAGCCCTGGCCAATGAGCTGGCCACCCGGTTCTACCTGGCATGGGGCAAGGAGAAGGTAGCCGCAGGGTATCTGGAGGAAGCGTACTATTGCTATGCCCACTGGGGGGCAAAGGCAAAGCTCACCCAGTTGGAGGAGCGATATCCACATCTGCTGCGAGCCTTACAGCCTGCTGAACCGATACTGTTGGCGCAATCCACCCTTTCTCCGGTAGCACTGGGGAATTTCACCAGTCGCGGCACCACCCGCATGGCGTGGGTTGATTTTCCAGCAGCGATGAAAGCAGCCCAGGCAATCTCCCAGGAGATTGAACTGGAGAAGCTGCTGTCAACCTTGATCCGGAATGTGATTGCGAATGCTGGTGCCCAGAAAGGTCACCTGATTCTGCACCAGGAAGACCAGTGGCACGTCGTTGCCCAGGCCGACCAGAAACAAACAAGCGTCATCCATGTGCCCCTCGATCAGTTTCAGGATCTCCCCCAAAGCCTGATCTACTGGGTAGCCAGAACCAGGGAGACAGCGGTGTTTGAGCAGTTGAGCCAGGTGCCTCAATTTGGGGGCGATCGCTACGTCCTCGACCACCAGCCTAAGTCCGTCCTTTGTACCCCCATCAGTCGTCAGGGGCAGATAGTGGGCATTTTGTACCTGGAAAATAACCTTGCCATTGGTGCATTCACCCGCAATCGTCTGGAGATGCTCCAGCTTTTGATTGGTCAGGCAGCGATTTCGCTGGAGAATGCGCGTCTGTATCAGCAAGTCGCCGCCTATTCCCAAACGCTGGAAACAGAAGTCGAACGCCAGACCCAGGCGCTCCAGCGGAAAGCTCAGGATCTGGAGCAGACCCTGACCACGCTGCAACAAACTCAGATGCAGCTGATTCACACTGAAAAAATGTCCTCTCTGGGGCAGTTGGTGGCGGGCATCGCCCATGAGATTAACAATCCCGTGACCTTTATTGGGGGCAATATCTGCCATGTCCGGGATTATGTCACTGATTTGCTGGATCTACTCTCGCTGTATCAACAGGAGTATCCCCAGCCCTGTGCTACAATTCAAACCAAACAGCAAGAAGTTGACCTGGAGTATTTGACTCAGGATCTCGCGGCGACTTTAGACTCGATGACAACAGGGAGCGATCGCATCACCCAGATTGTCCTGAGTCTCCGAGATTTCTCTCGCCTAGACGAATCCCAAATCAAAGCGGTGGATATCCACAGCGGCATTGAAAGTACCTTACTCATCTTGCAGAATCGGCTGCAAGCCACAGCTCATCAACAGCAGATCCGGGTCATTAAGCAGTACGGCACGCTTCCGAGAATAACCTGCTTCCCCAGCCAGCTCAATCAGGTATTCCTGCACATCATCAGCAATGCGATTGATGCCATTCGAGACAATTCTCACAACAGTGAATTCCCTGAAATACGGATTCATACAACAACAGTAGACGATAAGATTAGTATTTTGATTTGCAATACAGGCAGTATTATCCCTGAGACGATTCAGAAACGCATTTTTGAACCTTTCTTCACTACTAAATCAGTGGGTCAGGGTACAGGATTGGGGCTATTTGTCAGCTACTCGATTGTTCAAAAGCACGGGGGTACGTTGAGTGTGCGATCGCATCCTGAAACAGGCACAGCGTTTGAGATTATAATTCCTCAATCGCTGGAGCAAAAGCAGACGGTAGATTGAGCAGATGGTAGATTGAGAAACCACCTACGAAGCAGAAGAGATTCCGTTCATACCGTCAGCAGTCTCACAGATTGACACCGTTAGCAAAACTCTTTTATAGGGAATTATTAATTATTGGCTGTTGTAGGATCATAATCTCCCATGTCTTTGACCTCGTCAGATTCCACAAAACAGGCGCTGATCCGTCGTGTTCCCCTACGAGCGGTGTTGATTATTCCATTTGTCCTACAAATCTTTGCAGCGGTTGGCCTGACGGGTTACCTGTCACTTCGGAATGGACAGAAGGCGGTAAATGATGTGGCCAGCCAGCTTCGCAGTGAGGTCATCACCAGAGTTGATCAAAACCTGGATAGCTATCTGGGAGTTCCCCACCAGATTACTCAGATCACACAGGACGTTATTGATTCAAAATGGCTGACGACGCAGACGCCTAGAGACTGGCGGTTCCATTTCTGGCAGCAGTTGCAGGTATTTCCATCCATATGGTCGATTGCCCTGGGGAACCAAAATGGCAGCTTTTCCGGGGTAGACCGGGTAGGGGAAAACAAATTCGTGCAAACGATCGCCGATCCCGACACCCAATTTATCTTTGAAATTCATGCATTGGATGAAAGTGGCGATCGCACCGAATTGCTAAAGCGCAAAGACCCCTACGATCCCCGCAAGCGGCCCTGGTACAAAAAAGCAGTGGCAGAAGGCAAAGCAACCTGGAGTCCGGTCTTCAAGCATGTTGCCGAACCTCAACTATTAATTTCTGCGGCTCGTCCCATCTTTGACGCCAACCGTAAACTCATGGGTGTGACGGTGGCTCAATTGGATCTTTCAATGGTAGGGGACTTTCTCAAAAATCTGGAGAAGAACCAGCAGGGCACAGTTTATATTCTAGAACGAGACGGTAAGCTCGTAGCCAGTTCCAGTGATACCCCTCTGTTCCAGGAGAAAGATGGAGAAACCAAACGAGCCTCGGCGTTGGACAGTCAGGATGACCTGACACAGGCCACCACCCAGTTTCTAATTGAGAAGTTTGGGAACCTCAATAAAATTTCCTCACCACAACAGGTAGAATTTGAGCTGAACGGTGAACGTCAGTTTGTCCAGGTTTCTCCCTTCCAGGATGACAAGGGGCTGGACTGGCTGGTGGTCGTGTCGGTTCCAGAGTCCGTTTTCATGGGACAAATCAACGCCAACAACCGTGACACAATTCTGCTTTGCCTTGGTGCTCTGGGACTGGCCACTATTCTTGGTCTCTACACCTCCCGCTGGATTACCCGCCCGATCCTGAAATTGCAACAGGCCAGTGAAGCGATCGCCGCCGGAGACCTCGATCGCACCGTGGAAGTCAAAGGGATCAACGAACTGGAAGGACTGGGACAATCCTTCAACCAGATGGCCACCCAGCTCAAAGCTTCTTTTACAGTGCTAGAAGACCGGGTGGCAGAACGTACCGCTGAACTGCAACAGGCCAAGGAAGCGGCTGATAGCGCAAACTCTGCCAAGAGCGAGTTTCTGGCTAACATGAGCCATGAGCTGCGCACCCCCCTCAACGGGATTCTGGGCTACACGCAAATTCTACAGCGGGATCCATCCTTCAACGAGAAGGGAAGAAAGGGCATTAGCATCATCCAGCAGTGTGGTAACCATCTGTTGACATTGATTAACGATGTTCTCGACCTGTCGAAGATCGAAGCCCGTAAGATGGAGTTGCACCCTAGTACATTGCATCTACCATCCTTCCTGGATGGAATTGCAGAAATTTGCAGCATCCGGGCTGACCAGAAGGGAATTAATTTTATCTACGAACCGAATCACCTGCCAGCAGGAATAGAGGCCGACGAGAAGCGGTTACGACAGGTGTTGATAAACCTGCTGGGGAACGCTATCAAGTTCACCGACGCGGGCAGTGTCACATTTCTGGTGGAGATTACCCCCTCGGAGAAACCAGCCTTTGTGAAGGCTCGCTTTAGCGTGAAAGACACGGGAGTGGGCATGACAGCGGAGCAACTGGAGAAGATCTTCCTGCCGTTTGAGCAAGTGGGCAGCACGAAAAAGCAGTCTGAGGGAACAGGTTTAGGACTATCGATCAGCCAGCGGATTGTGGAATTGATGGGAAGCCAACTCCAGGTGCAAAGCCAGCCAGAGGTAGGTAGCACCTTCTGGTTTGACGTTGAACTGCCAGAGGTGAAGGAATGGGCTGCGGCTGCTCGCAGGCATCTGGACGGCGTGGTGACGGGCTACCAGGGGGAAAAGCGTAAGATTCTGGTGGTGGACGATCGCTGGGAAAACCGTGCGGTCATTGTGAACTTGCTCGAACCGATTGGCTTTGAGGTTATAGAGGCGAGCGATGGCAAGGAAGGACTGGCTCGTCTGTCAGACCCGCCCGATCTGGTGATCACCGACCTGGCCATGCCAGTGATGGATGGGTTTGAGATGCTCAAACAGTTGCGTCAGAACCCCGCGTCCCAGAACTTGCCTGTGATTGTGTCTTCCGCCAGCGTGTTTGATATCGACCAGAGTAGGAGTATCGCTGCGGGGGGTAATGCATTCCTGGCAAAACCCGTGCAAGCTGATGTGTTGTTCAGTCAGCTTCAGGAGCAACTCAAGCTGGAGTGGATTTACGAATCGGTGACTCCCGAGCTTGAGGCTGAGACCCAGGGGGAAGAGGAGCAGGTTCTCCCTGCTGCTGAGACGCTGAGGCAGTATGCAGCAATGCTTGCAGTCGGGGATGTATTCATTTTGCAGGAAGAAGCTCGCAAGCTGGCGATGACGCAACCCGCATATGCTGCCTTTGCAAAAACTATCGTTCAACTGGCAGAAGGGTTCGAGATGAAGAAGCTCGCTGAGCTGATCCAGCAAGCGCTGGAGAGGCAATCCTGAACCTTATTAGGTCGCCCGGTGAGACAAGATCTTCCAGCCAAACCGCGTTTCTCAACCGTCAAGTCCTGATCTTCGATACAGTCGATTTCCGATGAATCTCAATCTAATGAACGACAAATTCATTTTGGTCGTGGATGACAATCCCACTAATATCTCCGTTATTTCCCAGGCGCTCCGCAGTGTAGGTTGGCGAGTTCGCGTCGCTACTGACGGAGAGGATGCCCTCAGCAAAGCTGCCTTCAGTCCGCCACATCTGATTTTGCTGGATGTTCAGATGCCCGGAATGGATGGGTTCGAAGTTTGTCGGCAACTGAAGGCGGATACTGCCACAGCAGAGATTCCCGTGATTTTCATGACTGCTCTGTCAGATACGGTCAGCAAAGTCAAAGGGCTGTCCCTGGGGGCAGTCGATTACATCACAAAACCCTTTGAGCAGGCAGAGGCGATCGCCCGTATCCGCCTCCACCTGCAATTGCACGACCTCACCCAAACCCTGGAACAGCAGGTGCAGGAGCGCACCCAGCAGCTCACCCAGGCGCTGGAGGAATTGCAGCAGTCTCACCTGCAACTGATCCAGAATGAGAAAATGTCTGCGCTGGGAAATCTGGTAGCAGGGGTAGCCCACGAGATTAATAACCCGGTGGGCTGTATTGTGGGGAATGTGCGGGCAACCCAGGACTATATCAATGATCTATTCCAGGTCATCGATCTCTACCACGAAAAATTTCCGCAACCGGGTGCCGAAATCGAAGCAGAACTGGAGGCGATCGACCTGGAGTATCTGCGCGAGGATCTGCCCAAGCTGGTGAAAGCGATGCAGGATGGAGGCGAACGCATCATCGCCATCAGCAAAAGTCTACGTACCTTCTCCCGTGCCGATACAGATAGCCGGCAGAGGTTCAACTTACACGAAGGCATCGACAGTACGGTTCTGATCCTGCGTCATCGGCTGAAAGCAAACAATCAGCGCCCCGCGATTGAGGTTATCGCCGACTATCAAGATATACCAGAGGTAGAATGCTTCCCCGGTCAGCTCAACCAGGTATTTATGAATATCCTGGCCAATGCCATTGACGCCATTGACGAATCGAATCACGGCAAAAGTTTCCACGAGATTGAGATGGAGCCGAACCGGATTACAATTCAAACCAGAATGCTGGATGGCCAGGTCAGTATTACAATCGCCGACAATGGCAATGGAATACCCGATGATGTTAAAGATCGCATCTTTGACCACCTGTTTACGACGAAAGCAGTGGGGAAGGGAACGGGGCTGGGGCTGGCGATCGCTCGTCAAATTGTAGAAGACAATCACGGGGGACAAATTACGGTCAACTCGATTCCAGGACAGGGAACCGAGTTCGTTATCGTGCTACCGATTGGTTTTTGACATCGGGCGAGAAGTGTAGCGCTGAGTGCTGTCCTTCTCGCTTGAATCATTCCACCTCAGGGTGAAAACTTTGTGTTCTATCCTTCCACTGCACATCATGATTACCAGGCGAGACTTTACACGAACTTCTCTATTTGCTTTGGGGGCAGGGCTGGCAGGCTGTAGCCAACTGCATCCCTTCGGTTCACGCGATCAAACCACGAATTCTGGTGGCTTCACCTATGGCAAGCAGGATGCCAGCGAGGCAGATCTGACCATCTGGTGGGAACAGGGCTTTCTACCCTCCGAAAACGAAATAATGATTCGGATTGTTAAAGATTGGGAAAAACAATCGGGTGCGAAAGTCAACCTGAAGTTCGTATCCGTGGACTTGATGGATCAGACGTTTACCGAACTGCTGGACGAGACCAACAATCCAAACCTCCCAGATATCGTTTATTCAGTTGGCGTTGATTCCAGCCTTGCTCCCAAGCTGGCGTGGCGCGATCAGCTGATGGATTTGTCTGAGGTGATTCTTCCCATCAAAGATCGCTATACGTCAGTCGCCCTCTCCCAGGTCCACTACCGTAACCAGATCAAAGGCGAACGGGGATACTATGCCATGCCCCTGTGGCAATCCGACGATTATCTTCACTACTGGGGCAGCCTGATCGAGAAAATTGGGTTCAGACAGCAGGATATCCCGAAGGCATGGTCTCCATTCTGGCGCTTCTGGCAAACGGCACAGCAGGAATTGCGATCGCATGGACATCCCCAAATCTACGGTTTGGGTCTCTGTATGTCTACGGTGGGGTTTGACACCTACACATCACTAATGATGTTTTTGGATGCCCACAATGTTTCTGTTGTGAATGACAAAGGAGAGCTTTTGCTGGACGAAACCAGCAATCGCCAGGGGTTTATTG
>JBIKWV010001071.1:0-3461 GCA_044356135.1 Elainellaceae cyanobacterium | reverse complement strand
AAAAACCACAGCCAGACCCAGTTTCCGGAGAACCATCGCCGTCTTGAGCGAACTGAAATGGCTCTCCGGCTAGCACGATGGCTAGTTCAGACAAAATCAAAGAAAGTCACTAGACCCAAATCCCTTGAGGAAGCTGCACAATATCACGTCACAGAAGGCTGTTTCCTGGATTGGGCACGTCTATCCCTTCAAGACCCCATCCATGACCTATCAAATGTCTACAAACGTTTATTTGAGCAGATTACTGAAATTCGGGAGCAGCAGTCTCATGAGTTTGCCACACTGCTGCAAGACTGGACGGCCCTTGGCTCGTCTCGTCCCTCTCCCATTCCTGTAGAAAACATTCTGGATGCGATCGTTGTTCCTCTCGCTGCCAAGAACCGGGTGCTGCTCATTGTAATGGACGGCATGAGTTTAGCCGTTTGTCGTGAACTGCTGACAGACATCCGGCGACAAGATTGGACTCTGCTGACGCAGGAGGATCAACCATCTTCTATTCTTGCTGGACTGGCTACTATTCCTTCCGTTACAGAAGCTTCTCGGATGAGTCTCCTCAGCGGTCAGTTACAATGTGGAGTCATGAAAGATGAGAAGAAAGGATTTTCCTCTCATTCAGGACTGTTAAAGCATTGCCGTAAGAACGCGCATCCCCTTCTTTTCCACAAAGCCTCCCTGCAAGGTGAAGAGGACGCTGTTCTATCGAACGAGGTTCGTGAAGCAATTCAATCTCCTCAAAATCAGGTGATCGGTGTGGTTGTCAATGCGATCGATGACCAGCTCTCGAAGGGAGACCAGCTCGATGTCTACTGGTCTTGCGATCGCATCAAAGTTCTCCCCGCCCTGCTCCACGAAGCGAGGAATAGCGATCGACTGGTGATTGTAACCAGCGATCATGGTCATGTCTTAGAACATGAAACATCTTACCAATCCTATGAGGGCGGTGAACGCTGGCGGTTGGATGATGCTCCACCCACCGCAAATGAACTGAAAATCAGCGGTCCACGGGTCGTCATGCCTGACTCTAAGACCCTGATCGCACCCTGGACAGAAAAACTTCGCTATAAACCTAAGAAGAACGGCTATCACGGCGGCCTCACTCCACAGGAAATGGTTGTTCCGATCGCCGTTCTAAGCCCATCTAGTTCTTTTCCAAAGGGCTGGACAGAGGCTGCGATTGACACTCCAGACTGGTGGGAGGAACCGATAAAGGTAGCAGAAGCATCTAATTTCTACTCAGTAACCCCGCAAGTACAAACAAACGAGTATATGAGCTTTGGTCCCTTATTTGATGTTCTCGAAGAAGCGCCTGAAGAAACAACTTCCAGTCAGTCAATGCCTGATTGGGTCAAGGCATTACTGGCCTCTCCTGCTTTTGAGCAGCAAAAGCAATTGGTGGGACGATCAGTTCCCAGTGATGAGGTGTTTGCACAAATATTGGTCACCCTAAACAACCGCGAAGGGGGAGTTAGTCTTACGGCAATGGCTCGACTGTTAAACCAATCATTTACTCAAACACTCGACCTAATCGCAGTGATTCAGCGAGTTCTGAACGTTGACGGCTACATAGTGCTTGATTTCAATGAGACATCTAGCACCATTGAACTAAACCGTAATCTGCTTTACCATCAGTTTTCCTTGTAGAAAAAAGTATGAGCTTGAATAATTCTTTTTGAGCCGACATTTCGCAGATTGCTCTAAACTTTCCGAGATTTAGTTCAACTGAACTGCATAACTCCCACCTAACCACCCTATTGCCGCGCATCGGCTTCGACAGAGGTGACGGAAATCACATTAGATCGCACCAGAGAAGCGGTGTTTATACAATAGAAACGACACGGGGGCTTTGAACCCTAGAATGCCCCACTAACCACCAGTACATTACGGCCTCACTGTAAATATTTACAGTTCCCAGCAATTCAGTGGTATCGCCTCTCAGTTCAATATTATACAGAAGCGAGGTGATCGTCCAAGCACTCAAAATACTACACGCTATTCCTCATTGTCATTTGTAGCCGTATTCACAATGTTAGGGCGATGCCTGCTTGAGCTTCAGAGTCTGTAAACAGTATTTCACCACTACATCGTATCAGTCCTCCTGAAACCTTGTCATATAACTGTCGAACAGTTCATCAATTTTTTGAGCATCGTAGACAATTGTTCCTCGCTCATCTCGGAATGTACGACTGCGATCGCCGCGAAAAGACAGCCAATTGAAGCTGGTGCTGATTGCAAACTTTCTATCTGAGATAAGAATCTTCGCGTGGGTGTCGCCTAACCTTTTGAGCTTGAAGTTGGGGTATTTCTGGGTTAAATCCTGAATTGCCTTCTGTGCCTGCTGATCCCAGGGCTTCTTATCAGGCTTCGTCTCACCAAATCCGTACCCGATGTAGACCTTAACATTACGCCGAAGCAACTGCTCAAACTGGCGAATAAAATCTCGCGTCACAGAAGCAGAAGTAATCCAGGGCGAGATGATTAGCAGCCGTTCCTGACTATCCTTTAAAGCTTGCTCCAACTTAGGACGATGATCATAAACTTCTAACCAGTCCAGTGGCACTTCTGCGATTTTCTGCTCCAGTTCAGCAATCCTTTTTTGAGCAGCATCAATCTGGCGCTGTAGTTCCTCCTTCTCCTCATCCGCCTTGACGGTCTCTAATTTCTTCTGGGCACTCTCTGATTTAGATTGTGCTGAAGCCACTTCTTGTTTCAAATTTTCCAGAGATGCAAACGGCACTTGGCGAACGTAATCCCAGCCCAGCAGCTTTTCTGCCAGCTTTCTAGGCTCACTTTCATAAAGACTCTCTAGAATACGGAGTTTTTTCACACTGTTTGCACGGGCAAAAGCATCTTCATAGTCAGCGTCTAATCGTCCATCGACGACAAACGCAACCTGTGCTTCGTCCCCGGATTTAGACCTGTAAACCAGCGCTTGGGCTGGGACAAAGAAGCTTTCGCGCCGATCCACTGCCCTGAGTGCTAAAAAGTCCCGCTCCTGCTCTCGCTTCTGTTTAATTGTACTTTCAACTTTTCGAACGACAGCATCCACGTCCTTAAGTTTGAGGTCACCGACCTCTGGAGGTTTGGACTTAGACGGTGGGATCTCCAAAAAACCACGATCGCGCACCTCTCTAGGGCGAAGCAGGCGGGAGTCAAAGCGACCGTACCACTTGACATGGCGTAGAAGACCATCAAAGTTAACCGTAAATGAGCGTTCTTCTGGAACAATCTGCATTGCTTCCCGCAAAGTTCGTTGTCCCCGTTGAGTGAGTGACCATTCCTGAACCTGTGAACCTTCAGGGGCAAGCAAATCGATATCTTCACTCATCCGCAGGTTAACCATTGCATCGCGAGCGATCGCTGGTTCCAGTCCAAGAAATGCAGCAATTTCAACTTCTGCTTTCAGCCCAGTGTGAATTGCTTTCAGAATAAACTCCTCAATCGGCGGCAGTTTCTTCTTGACC